>JBGSHR010000350.1:0-1920 GCA_041752155.1 Thiobacillaceae bacterium
GCCGGAACGCACCTCGGCCAGCACCCCCAAACAGCGGCGCCGCTGGCTGGCCGGCGTGCTGATCGGCGGCCCGGGCTGGGTGCTGCCCGGGGTGGTGAAGATGCTGGGCGGCACCCTGCTGGCCTATGTGGCCCTGAACCACGGCGTGTTGGCGGAGCAGGCCGTGGACCCCAACCAGATGTACCTGGTGGCCTACCAATACGTCTTTCCCACCGTGGGCTGGGCCGTGGCCGCCACCGCCATCTTCGTGGTCATTTCCCAGCTCAAGATCAACGTCACCAACGCCTATGCCGGCTCCCTGGCCTGGTCCAACTTCTTCGCCCGCCTCACCCACAGCCATCCGGGCCGGGTGGTGTGGGTGGTGTTCAACACCCTGATCGCCCTCATGCTCATGGAGCTGGACCTGTTCCAGGCCCTGGGCCGAGTGCTGGGCCTGTATTCCAACGTCGCCGTGGCCTGGATGATGACCGTGGTGGCCGACCTGGTGATCAACAAGCCCCTGGGCCTGTCGCCGCCGGGCATCGAGTTCCGCCGCGCCTACCTGTACGACATCAATCCGGTGGGCGTGGGCGCCATGGCCATCGCCTCGCTCCTGTCGGTGGCCGCCTACGTCGGCCTGTTCGGCCCGGCGCTGCAACCCTTCGCCACCTTCATCGCCCTGGGCGCCGCCCTGGTCAGCTCGCCCCTCATCGCCTGGCTCACCCAAGGGCGCTACTACATCGCCCGCCGGGCCGAACCGGCCACTGCCCGGGCCCAGACCTGCTGCATCTGCGGCAAGGACTACGAGGGCGAGGACATGGCCCGCTGCCCCGCCTACCAGGACCACATCTGCTCCCTGTGCTGCTCCCTGGACGCCCGCTGCCACGACCTGTGCAAGCCCCAGGCGCGGATCTCGGACCAGTGGGCCGGCCTGCTGCAGCGCATCTTCCCGGCCACGGCCCAGCCCTACATGGACGCGGGCCTGGGCCACTACCTGCTGCTGATGACCGGGGTGGTGCCCTTCCTGGGTCTGCTCATCGGCCTGCTCTACTACCAGGAAGTGCTGGCGCTGACCGGCCCCGACGCCGCCCTGCTGTCCCACCTGCGCGATGCCTTCCTGCGCGCCGGCGCGGCCCTGCTGCTGGTGTCCGGCATCGTCGCCTGGTGGCTGGTGCTCACCCACAAGAGCCGGCAGGTGGCCCAGGAGGAATCCAACCGCCAGACCCGGCTGCTGATGCAAGAGATCGAATCCCATCGCCGCACCGACGAGTTGCTGCAGAAGGCCAAGCACACCGCCGACCAGGCCAATCAGGCCAAGAGCCGCTACATCTCCGCCATCAGCCACGAGCTGCGCACGCCCCTCAACAGCATCCTCGGCTACGCCCAGATCCTGGAAGGCGACGGCGCCATCCCCGACAACCGGCGCCAGGCGGTGAGCGTCATCCGGCGCGGCGGCGAACACCTGCTGTCCCTCATCGAGGGCACCCTGGACATCGCCCGCATCGAGAGCGGCAAACTGGCCATGGACATGAAGCCCCTGGCCTTCCCGGAATTCCTGGGCCAGATCGTCGGCATGTTCGAATTGCAGGCCCGCAACAAGGGCATCGAATTCCATTACCAGCCGGTGGGCGAGCTGCCCGCCCTGGTGCGCGCCGACGAGCGCAGGCTGCGCCAGATCCTCATCAACATCATCGGCAACGCCGTGAAGTTCACCTCCCGCGGCGAGGTCCGTTTCCGACTGCGCTACCAGCGGGAGATGGCCACCTTCGAGATCGAGGACACCGGCCCCGGCATCCCCGCCGACGAGATGGAACAGATCTTCGAGCCCTTCGCCCGGGGTAGCGCCGCCCACGTGGGCGCCACCGGCGGCACCGGCCTGGGCCTCACCACAGCCACGACCACGTAGGCGGCCACCATGTACTCGCCGTTCTGGGGAGGGCC
>JBGSHR010000351.1:0-10541 GCA_041752155.1 Thiobacillaceae bacterium
GCGCATGGGCGTGGCTCTGGCGCAAGGTGCGGACACCGATGAGGCCAGGGCGCGGGCCAAGGCGGCCGCGGCCAAGGTGCGTCCGGTCGAGGCGGACAAGCATTAGCGCTTAATCGTCGTCTTGATGGATGGGCAGTGTACAATCACGCGCTTTGTTTATAAGAAGTTACTGATATGTCCCGCGCCCTCCGCAACATCGCCATCATCGCCCACGTCGACCATGGCAAGACCACCCTGGTGGACCAATTGCTTCGCCAGTCCGGCTCCTTCGCCGCCCACCAGCAGATGTCCGAGCGGGTCATGGACTCCAACGACCTGGAGAAGGAGCGGGGCATCACCATCCTGTCCAAGAACACCGCCGTGGAATACGGCGATACCCACATCAACATCGTCGACACCCCCGGCCACGCCGACTTCGGCGGCGAGGTGGAGCGGGTGCTGGGCATGGTGGACGGCGTGCTCCTGCTGGTGGACGCGGTGGAGGGCCCCATGCCCCAGACCCGTTTCGTCACCAAGAAGGCCCTGGCCCTGGGATTGAAGCCCATCGTTGTGGTCAACAAGGTGGACCGGGACGGCGCCGATGCGGACAACGCGGTGAACCTGACCTTCGACCTGTTCGACAAGCTGGGCGCCACCGACGAGCAGATGGATTTCCCCATCGTCTATGCCTCCGGCCTCAACGGCTGGGCGGCCATGGACATGGACGCCCCGCGCGAGGACATGAAGCCCCTGTTCGAGACCATTCTGGCCCACGTGCCGCCGCCGGATGCCGAGGTGGACGCCCCCCTGCAATTCCAGATCTCCGCCCTGGACTATTCCACCTACGTGGGCCGCATCGGCGTCGGCCGCATCCAGCGTGGCCGCGTCAAAACCGGCCAGCAGGTCCTGGTGCTGTTCGGCACCGACGAGGAGATGGCCGAGCACGAGCGTTCCCCCATCAAGGCCAAGATCGGCCAGGTGTTCGGCTATCAGGGTCTCAACAAGATCGAGTTGGACGAAGGCCTGGCCGGCGACATCGTCCAGATCACCGGCATCGAGGACCTGGTGCTGGGCGCCACGTTGACCGATCCGGATCAGCCCGAGGCCCTGCCCCTGCTGAAGATCGACGAGCCCACCCTGTCCATGCAGTTCATGGTGAACGCCAGCCCTCTGGCCGGTACCGAGGGCAAGTTTGTCACCAGCCGTCAGATCCGCGACCGCCTGCACAAGGAACTGCTCACCAACATGGCCCTGCGCGTGCACGACACCAAGGACGCGGAGATCTTCGACGTATCCGGCCGGGGTGAGCTGCACCTGTCCATCCTCATCGAGAACATGCGCCGCGAGGGCTACGAACTGGCCGTGGGTCGGCCTCGGGTGGTCAAGAAGATGGTGAACGGCGTCGAGATGGAGCCCTACGAACAGCTCACCGTGGACGTTGAGGAAGGCCATCAGGGCGCGGTCATGGAATCCCTCGGTCTGCGTCGCGGCGACCTGCTGGACATGGTGCCGGACGGTCGTGGCCGCGTGCGCATCGAATACCGCATCCCGGCCCGGGGTCTGATCGGCTTCCAGGGCGAGTTCATGAACATGACCCGGGGTACCGGTTTGTTGTCCCACGTGTTCGACGATTACGCTCCGGTCAAGGAAGGTGGCGTCGCCGAGCGGCACAACGGCGTGCTCATCTCCCAGGAAGACGGCGAGGCGGTGGCCTATGCCCTGTGGAAGCTGCAGGATCGCGGCCGCATGTTCGTCAGCCCCGGCGACAAGCTGTACGAGGGCATGATCATCGGCATTCACAGCCGCGACAACGACCTGGTGGTGAACCCGGTCAAGGGCAAACAGCTCACCAACGTGCGTGCCTCCGGCACCGACGAAGCGGTGCGTCTGGTGACCCCGCTGGACATGAGCCTGGAGAAGGCGATCGAATTCATCGCCGACGACGAGCTGGTGGAGATCACCCCCAAGACCATTCGCATCCGCAAGCGCTACCTGAAGGAACACGAGCGCAAGCGGGCGTCGCGCGAAGAGGGCTGATAGCCGATGGCGGGCCTGTTCGAAACGCTGTTCGGACGGCCCGCCCAGACCCCCACGCCGACCTCGCGGGACTGGGCCGATTCCCTGGCCATGCCGGTGTTCGCCGGCCTGGATGATGCAGAGCGGGAGGCCCTGCGCGGATTGGCGCAGCGGCTGCTGGGCGACAAGACCTTCAGCCCGGTCTCCGGGGCAGTGCCCACCGGCGCGGACATGGCGACGATTGCCGCCCTGGCGGCCTTGCCCATCCTGCATCTCGGCTACACCTGGTATGCCGGCTGGAGCGAAGTGATCATCTACCCGGAGCAGTTCGTGCCGGAACGAGATGTCACGGATGCCTACGGCGTGGTGCACCGGGTGCACCGCCCCCTGAGCGGCGAGGCCTGGGCGGGCGGCCCCCTGATCCTGTCCCTGGACGACGTGGCCTGGTCCGGTCAGCGGGAGGGTTTCAACGTGGTGATCCACGAGTTCGCCCACAAGCTGGACATGAAGAACGGCCGGGCGGATGGTCGTCCACCCATGCACTCGGGTATGAGCGGAGTGGAATGGGCTGCGGCTTTTACTCCGGCCTATCAGGACTTCCAGCGCCGCCTGCAGCGGCGCGAGTACACGGAGATCGACCCCTACGCGGGGGAGAGCCCGGCCGAGTTTTTCGCCGTGCTCACGGAATATTTTTTTGAACTGCCGGACCTGCTGCGGCGGGTTTTTCCGGCGGTGTACCAGCAGATGAGCCTGTTTTACCGGCAAGACCCCTTTGCCAGATTGGAGCGCGCCAACCATGACCCTGCAACACCATGACCACAAGCACCACGATGCGGTGTGTGAAGAATGCATCTTCGATACCGATCTGCATCACTTCGAAGAAGATGTGATCGAGGCTTCCAAGCAGCACATCGTGCTGGTGGATTTCTGGGCCGATTGGTGCGGCCCCTGCCACTTCCTCTCGCCGGTTTTGCAGAAGGTGGTCCCGGGCTACGCCGGCAAGGTGCGCCTGGCCAAGGTGGAAGTGGATGAGGACGAGAACATGAAGCTGGCCGGACGCTACGGTTGCCGCGGTTTCCCCACCGTGCTGCTGTTCAAGGACGGCGAGGAGAAGGCGCGTTTCCATAGCGCCAAGCCGGAGCACTTCGTGCGCGAGTTCATCGAAGAACACCTGGGCTGATCCAGCTTCCCCACTAGATCATGATCGCCCGGCGCGCCCTGGAGATCGAACCCTTCCGGGTCATGGAAATATTGGCCCGGGCGCGGCAGTTGGAGGCCCAGGGCCGGGACATCGTCCACCTGGAGGTGGGGGAACCGGATTTCCCCACGCCGGAACCCATCGTCGCCGCCGGCATTGCCGCGCTGCGCGCGGGCCAGACGCATTACACCCCGGCCCTCGGGCTGCCGGAGCTACGTGCGGCCATTGCTCGCTACTACGTTGAGCGCTACGGCGTGGCTCTGGATTCAGGTCGGGTCGCTGTCACGCCCGGGGCCTCCGGCGCCCTGTTGTTGGCCATGGCAGCCCTGTTCAATCCCGGTGAAGAAGTGCTCATGGCCGATCCCGGCTATCCCTGTAATCGTCACTTCGCTCGTCTGGTGGAGGTGCGCGGAATCGGGGTGCCGGTGGGACCGGAAAGCGGTTTTCAGCTCACCGCGGCCCTGGTGCGGCAGCATTGGGGGCCTCAAACGCGCGGTGTATTGGTGGCCAATCCCGGTAATCCTACCGGCACAGTGATTCCCGAGCAGGAATTACGCGACATCCACGCCTTCGTACGCAGCCAGGGTGGCTGGCTGCTGGTGGACGAGATCTACCATGAGCTGGTTTACGACCAGTCTCCTCCCAGTGCCGCCGACCTGGGAGAGGACGTGGTGGTCATCAACAGCTTCTCCAAATATTTTCTGATGACCGGCTGGCGCCTGGGCTGGCTGGTGGCGCCCGCTGCCGTCATGGCGGCGGTGGACCGGCTGGCCCAGAACATCTTCCTGGCTGCCTCCACCGTTGCCCAGTATGCTGCTTTGGCTGCCTTGCAGCCGGCGACCCGTGTCCTGCTGGAGGCGCGCAAGGCGGAGCTGCGGGCGCGTCGGGACTGGCTGTTGCCGGCGTTGCGGGATGTGGGTTTCGAGGTGCAGGTAGCCCCCCAGGGGGCCTTCTACATCTACGCGGATGCCAGTCGCTTCGGCCTGGATGGGGAGCACCTGGCGGAAAAACTATTGCAGGAGGCCGGGGTGGCTATCACCCCGGGTACTGATTTCGGTGTCCATGGGGCGGAGCGGCATGTCCGCCTGGCCTACACCACCTCCCTGGAGCGCATCCAGGAGGCGGTCAGGCGCCTGAAACAAACATTAGGCTGAGGTACGGCGTCGCAGGGCGATGAGGCCGAGCATGCCCAGGGGCAGTAGGGCCAGGGTGCCGGGCTCGGGAACGTTGGAGGGCGGATCGACGATGATGGTGTCGTTCGCGCAGTTCTGGGTCCAGTGCACGTTGAAACTTTCGCCGTTCCAGCCACCCGTGTTCAGGTAGGCCAGGGGCAGGGCGATCTCGTAGAAATAATGCAGATCGTTGGTCCACGCGCCGTAGCCGTTGGCGCCGCTGGTGGTGTAGGCCAAGTTGGCCAGGCCGATGAGATCGCCAGATTCGAGAAATGTCGGGTTGGTGGGGTCGGGATGGGCCGGATCATAGTTGCCGGCGGTATTCCACAGGCCGTAGTTCCAGGCGGCGTTGCCATATATCCCACCGGCCACGCCGAAGCCATCCCATGCCGGCTTGATATTGATGCCGACCTCGTAACTGCCGTCCTTGCCAAAGTCGATGGCGAAGTCTCCGGCGCCGAAGCTGTTTCCCCCGGGATTTTGGGCTGTGTTCGGGTTGTGGCCGGTGGCCAGGGCGATATACAGATTCGTGCTGTCCAGGCTGACGTAGATCGCTTCCGCATCATAGGCTTGGCCGCCATAGCCAGGATTGAGATAGCTGCTGTGCTGGTCTTCCACGGTGTAGTGGATGCCGCTATTGGGTGTCCAGTCAGCGACATTGCCATTCTTTTGCATACCCCAGTCGGCCAAGTTGCCATCAATGGTGTAAGCGTGCGCGCCCGTGGCACTCAATAGTCCGGCCAGTAGCATCAGGTGGATCACAGATTTCTTCATTTTTTGCTTCCCAGTAGAGTCTGGAAGCTTATTAGCACTGTCCGTGCCAATTCTATTTTGTTATATAAAACAGTATGTTACGCGTTTATTGTGGGATTGTTTGCGGGTTTTTCGTTTAAATATGGACGAGCCTGTCGAGAATTAAGCAAAAACTGGATGTGTACAGATCAAGAAGTGGGGGGGGGCTGCGCGTAGGCGAAAAAAAACCGGCCCGAAGGCCGGTTTTTAGTGCCGTTTGCCGATTAATTGGCAGGTTCGGCGGGAGCAGCGGGAGCAGCAGCATCAGCAGCGGGAGCAGCAGCGTCATCAGCAGCGGGAGCAGCAGCGTCAGCGGGGGGAGCCATGGGGGCGGGAGCTTCAACAGCGGGGGCGGGAGCCATCTCGGGAACGGCGGCTTCTTCTTTTTTGCCACAAGCGGTCAGAGACAGGGCCATCAGGGCGGCGAACAGGACGGAGTATTTCATTTAAGTATTTCCTTAGCGAAGTTGATCAATCTGCAATACCAATCAGTACATTAGAAGCACCGACCGGCGCGATTCTAGCAAAACTATTACTCCGCGCTAGGGGGGGCGAGGGGATTCTGTAAAGAATTTAAGGTGTTGAAACAATTGCCCGCGGTGCTCGAGTCTATGTCAGGCTGATATAGCCGGATGCGTACCAGTGATGACAGAGCGAAATCAGTTCCTGATCCAGTAGTTTCGCACCCGGAAGTTCGCGCTTGTCCGCCAGTTCCCGCAATGCAATGGCCATTACCCCAGCGCACTCGATACGCTCCCCATTCATGAAGAACGCTTGTCCCCGGTACAGGAACTGGGTGCGCGGATCCAGGTGAATGCCGCGCTGGGTGATGGCCTGGGTAAATTTTGCGGGCGACAAGGGGCGTGACGGGGGGTCGAAAAAGATATGGGCTTTGGGTTCGCTGAGGTAACGGCCAAGAAAATCGCCGATCTCGGCTTTGCCCCAGGCTGCGGTTCGAATGACGCCTTCCACCCAGCGCAGCAGGTCTGTGGGAATCTCCCCAGGATGCCGGGAAAACCTGCGTTCCGGGTCGGCGTACATGCCCGGCACCTCCAGGTGGTCCTGAAGATAGATCAGGAACTGGCTCATCATTTCCTGTGCCGTCGGGGCGCGGAAGCCCACCGACCAGGTCATGCAGTCGTCCAGCGCCACGCCGTTGTGGGCGAACTTCGGCGGCAGATAGAGCATGTCTCCCGGTTCCAGGATCCAGGACTCATCCGCCGTGAAGTGTTTCAGGATGCGCAACGGCGCGCCCTCCACCAGTTCCAGGTCCTCCTGGCCGCTGATTTCCCAGCGGCGGCGGCCTTTGCCTTGAATCAGGAACACGTCGTAGGAATCGAAATGGGGACCCACTCCCCCACCCGGCGGGGCGTAGCTCACCATCAAGTCGTCGAGGCGGGCGTAGGGGATGAAATTGAAGCTGTGGAGCAGACGGTCCGCCTCCGGCAGGAGATGATTGACGCCGGAGACCAGCAGGCTCCAGCCCCTCTGCGGCAGCTCATCCAGTTCTTCGCCCTGGAACGGGCCGTGATCGAGAAGCCAGCGGCCGCGGTTGACGCGTACCAGGCGGCTTTCCGCATCGTCCCGGCAGGCCAGTTCGGACATGCTGTCACGATCCAGCCAGTCGCCGAAGCCGGGTAGGGCTTGACGCACTAGGAGCGGTTTTTTCTGCCAGTAATCGGCGAGAAATTCAGCGGGGGTCATGCCTCCCAGGAGCCGACTGAGAGAGAAGTCCGAATTGGAAAAGGCCTGGGCGAGGTGTTTGGGTTTACCCATATAATGCTTTCGATATATCCCGAGGAGGGGAACCATGCTTAAACAGGGCGACAAAGCGCCTGATTTCGAACTGCCGGATTCGGACATGACCATCGCTACATCGGCCGAATACCGGAGGCGCCCGCTCGTGCTGTTTTTTTATGTGCGGGATGATACGCCGGGATGCACCACCGAGGCGATCGAGTTCAGCGACCGGGAAGAGGACTTCGCCAAGTATGGCTGTACCGTATTGGGCGTATCCCGGGATGACTGCATCCGTCATGGTGTGTTCCGCGACAAGCACGGCATCACCGTGCGCCTCCTGGCGGACAAGGACGGCGTGGCATGCAAAGCTTACGGCGTGCTGGCAACGCGGGAGGTAGACGGCGTCATGCGCGAAGGCGTGACCCGTTCCACTTTTGTTATCGATTCGGCGGGTGTTATCCGTCATGCCCTCCATGGCGTGACCCCCAAGGGGCATGCGGCGGAGGTGTTGCAACTCATCAAGGAGCTTTGAAGTGCTGATCGGCAAAGACACCGTGGTTACCCTGACCTATCAACTCTCGACTTTGGCCGGGGAGTTGCTCGAAGAATCCACTGCCGAAGCGCCGGCTACCTATCTTCAGGGGGGGTATGACGGCATTTTTCCCAAGGTGGAAGCGGCATTGGAGGGGAAGGCAGTGGGTGCCGAGCTGGATCTGGTCCTGGAGCCGGAGGACGCTTTTGGTGAATATGAGGCCGAATTGGTCCGTGTGGAACCGGCGCATCTGTTTCCCGAGGACGTGCATGTGGGCATGCAGTTGGAAGGTGCCAGCGAGGACGGCCACGAGGTGCTGCTCTACACCGTGACCGATGTGGCGGATGGCAAGGTGGTGGTGGATGGCAATCACCCCTTGGCGGGCCAAAGCCTGCGGCTGCAATGCCGGGTGCAGGACGTGCGCGTGGCCTTGGCGGAAGAAGTGGAGCACGGCCATGTACATGGTCCCCATGGCCACGCCCATCACTGATATCCGCCAGGTGGATAAGCATCCCTTGGATGCGCTCCGGTAGAATGCCCTCCCCTTTACTCAAGCCGATCCGTTCATGAAGGTTACGTTTCTCGATTTCGAGCAGCCCATCGCCGAGTTGGAGGCGAAGATTGAGGAATTGTCCGAGGTGCAGGCCGACCCCGCCCTGGACATTTCCGAGGAAATCGAACGCCTGCGCAAGAAGAGCGGGGCGCTGACCAAACAGATCTACGGCAAGCTCACCGCCTGGCAGATTTCCCAGGTGGCGCGCCACCCCCAGCGGCCCTACTCCCTGGATTACATCCGCGCGCTGTTCACCGAGTTCGAAGAACTGCACGGTGATCGCGCCTACGCGGATGACCCGGCCATCGTCGGCGGTCTGGCCCGCTTCCAGGGCGAGCCGGTCATGGTCATCGGCCACCAGAAGGGACGCGACGTCAAGGAACGCCAGTACCGCAATTTCGGCATGCCCCGGCCCGAGGGTTACCGCAAGGCCTTGCGACTGATGCGCCTGGCGGAGAAATTCCGCCTGCCGGTGCTTACCTTCATCGACACGCCCGGGGCCTATCCCGGCATCGGCGCGGAAGAGCGTGGCCAGTCCGAAGCCATCGCCCGCAATCTGTTCGTCATGGCGGAGCTCAAAACACCCATCATCTGCACCGTGGTGGGGGAGGGTGGCTCCGGTGGCGCCTTGGCCATCGGCGTCGGCGATGCCATGCTCATGCTGCAATACGCCACCTATTCGGTGATCTCGCCGGAAGGGTGTGCTTCCATCCTGTGGAAGAGCGCCGACAAGGCCTCTCTGGCGGCGGAGTCCCTGGGTATCACGGCGCCCCGGCTCAAGTCCCTGGGGCTGATCGATCAGGTCGTGAATGAGCCTCTGGGCGGCGCGCACCGGCAGCCGGAAATCATGATGGAAAACCTGCGTCAGGCCTTATCGGCCGCCCTGGATGCAGTCCGTGAGCGTCCCCTCGACGCCCTGCTCAACGACCGTTACGCCCGACTGATGGGCTATGGCAAATTCAAGGAAAGCCGCGCCTGATCTCCTCGGCGCGGTACTAGCCTCCCTAAATCCTTACCTGGCCCCGGGCAGCCGCCTGGCGCTGGGCTATTCGGGGGGCTTGGACTCCAGCGTTCTGCTTCATATTCTGACGCGCCTGCGTCCGCAACTGGGCTTCTCCCTCGTGGCGGTGCATGTCCATCATGGCTTGTCCCCCCGGGCGGATGCCTGGGCCGATCATTGCCAGCGGGTCTGTAACGCGCTGGATGTCCGGCTGGAGCGGGTACATGTCACAGTGACGCCGCAGGGGCAGGGCCTGGAAGCGGCGGCGCGCCAAGCCCGTTATCGGGTGTTCTCCCAACTGGATGTGGATTTCGTCGCCCTGGCTCACCATCGCGACGATCAGGCGGAAACGGTGCTGCTGCAGCTCTTGCGCGGCGCCGATCTGAAGGGCCTGGCTGCTATGCCCATGGTGCGCGCCCTTGACCACTGCCAGGCAAAACTGCTGCGCCCCTTGCTGGACTTCTCCCGCGCCGAATTGGCGGCCTATACGGCCGAGGCGGGACTTTCCTGGGTGGAGGATGACAGCAATAACGATACCCGCCTAACCCGCAACGCCTTGCGTCACGAGGTCCTGCCGGCGCTGGACCAGCACTTGCCAGGCAGCGGGCTGGCCCTGGCCCGCGCTGCCGCCCAGTTCGCGGAGCAGGCGGAATTGGTGGATGCCCTGGCACGCTTGGATGGTGCTGGAGCTATCGAAGGAGATAGCCTCGATGTGGCACGGTTGGCGGCCTTGCCGGAAGCCCGGGCACGCAACCTATTGCGCTATGTCCTGGAACAAATGGGAGGCGCGCCCCGGCGCGATGCCCTGCGCGAAGTCTTGCGGCAACTTCTGTACTCGCGCCCAGATGCCCAGGTGCGGCTGGATTTTGGCCCGGTCTCGCTGCGCCGCTTTCACGGCCGCGTCTGGTGTCAGCCGCGCCAAGGCGAGGTGCTGAGCGCCAGCGTGACTTGGCGGGGCGAAGCGGATCTCGATCTGGCTGGGGCCGGGCGTCTGCATTTCCAACAAACGCGCGGCCAGGGCTTGAAGCTGGACGGTGCTCCCGTCACCATTCGCCGGCGCCAGGGAGGTGAGCATCTGCGTTTGGATGTGAGGCGGCCGGCGCGCACGCTGAAGAACCTCCTGCGCGAGGCGGGGGTGCCTCCCTGGCAGCGGCAGGCGCTGCCCTTGCTCTACCTGGGGGAGCGCCTGGTATGGGCCGCCGGCGTGGGGATGGATGTCGCCTGCAGGGCAGGTCCGGAACAGCCGGGCTGGCTTATCTCGTGGCGGATGCCGGGTTGACCAAAGGGTTGTAGCCTAGCCGACGCATTTCGGTCTGGGCCTTCTCCGCTTCCCCGCGGTTCAGGAACGGGCCGATCTGGACTCGTGTTTCCATATGGGCGCGGATGCCGAGTTTGTTGAGTTTGTCCACCAGCTCACGGGCATTGCCCGGATTGCTGAATACGCCCAGCTGCACTACAAAACCCGTGCCGGGTGGCGCGGTGGGGGCCGTGGCGGGCATGGCCGACGGGGTGGGGTGAAGCGCCGGGGTGGCCGGTGGTGGTGGCGCTACAGGTCTTCT
>JBGSHR010000352.1:0-14706 GCA_041752155.1 Thiobacillaceae bacterium
GGAAGGCGCTCCGGGCCGTCAGGGACGCTCGCTCCGCCTCGGCCACGAAGGCCAGGGCCCGGGCCAGCCAGTCGGCGGGGGAGGCGGCGACATGCCAGCGGATGTTGGATGACGTCATGACGGATACCCCATGAGGATGGCCGGTGAAGGGAGAAAGCCGGTGAAAACGGCTAAAATCCCTCGAATTTTACGCCGGGCCACCATGAATCCTGTTCTCGTCTTCGACATCGAAACCATCCCCGACATCGACGGGCTGCGCCGCCTCCACAACGTGGGAGAGGAGGCCAGCGACCACGAGGTGGGCGAGATGGCCTTCCTCATGCGCCGCCAGCAGACCGGCGGCTCCGACTTCCTGCCCCATTACCTGCAACGGGTGGTCACCATCTCCTGCACCCTGCGCGAGGGCGATCGCTTCCGGGTGTTCTCCCTGTCCGAGCCGGACGCCACGGAAGGCGAGATCATCCAGCGCTTCTTCGACGGCATCGAGAAATACACGCCCCAGATCGTGTCCTGGAACGGCGGCGGCTTCGACCTGCCGGTGCTGCATTACCGGGCCATGCTGCATGGCGTCACCGCGCCGCGCTACTGGGACATGGGCGAGGACGACCGGGAGTTCAAGTGGAACAACTACATCAGCCGCTACCACACCCGGCATCTTGACCTGATGGACCTGCTGGCCATGTATTCCGGCCGCGCCAATGCGCCCCTGGACCAGCTGGCCAAGCTCTATGGCTTCCCCGGCAAGCTGGGCATGGACGGCAGCGAGGTGTGGCCCGCCTACCAGCGCGGCGAGATCGCCGCCATCCGCGACTACTGCGAGACCGACGTGGTGAATACCTGGCTGGTGTTCCTGCGCTTCCAGAAGATGCGCGGGGTGCTGACGCCGGCCCAGTATGAGCAGGAGATCGCCCTGGTGCGGCAAAGCCTGGAGGAGGTCGGCGCCGAGCATTGGTTCGAGTTCCTGGAGGCGTGGACGGCGTGAGCGAACCTCTCTGCATCGAATCCCTGGATCACGAAGGCCGGGGGGTTGCCCACCTGGACGGCAAGACCATTTTCGTCGAAGGCGCCCTGCCGGGCGAGCGGGTGACCTATTCCAGCTACCGCAAGAAACCCAGTTTCGAACAGGCCCAGGTGGGGGAGATCCTCAAGGCCAGCCCGTTGCGGGTCGCGCCCCAATGCCGCTGGTTCGGCATCTGCGGCGGCTGTTCCCATCAGCATCTGGACGAGTCGGCCCAGGTGGCGGTGAAGCAGCGGGTGCTGGAGGACTGCTTCACCCACATCGGCAAGGTGACGCCCGAGACCATGCTGCCGCCGATCCACGGCCAGACCTGGGGCTACCGCACCCGGGCGCGCCTGTCGGTGCGCAACGTGGCCAAGAAGGGCGGAGTGCTGGTGGGCTTCCACGAGCGCAAGAGCAGCTACGTGGCCGACATGACCAGTTGCGAGGTCTTGCCCGAGCGCATCTCCCGCCTGTTGCCCAGGCTGCGGGAATTGGTGGGGGGGCTGTCCATCAACAACCGACTGCCCCAGATCGAACTGGCGGCGGGCGAGGCGGTGGACGTGCTGGTGCTGCGCATCATGGAGCCCCTCACCGCCCAGGACGAGGATCATCTGCGCGCTTTCGCCGATCAGCATCGGGTGCAGTTCTGGCTGCAAACCAAGGGGCCGGACACCGCCCAGCCGTTCTATCCCCTGGATGCCCCGGAGTTGGCCTACAGCCTGCCGGAGTTCGACCTGGTCATGCCGTTCCGGCCCACCGAGTTCACCCAGGTCAACCACGGCATCAACCGCATGTTGATCCGCCGCGCCATGCGCCTGCTGGATGTGCGGCCGGGCGAGCGCATCGCCGATTTCTTCTGCGGCCTGGGTAATTTCTCCCTGCCCATCGCCCGGCGTGGCGCCCACGTGGTGGGCATCGAGGGCAGCCAGGGACTGGTGGACCGGGCGCAGGAAAATGCCGCCCGCAACGGCCTGAGCGAGCGGGCCGAGTTCCATGTCGCCGACCTGTTCCAGATGACGCCGGAGGCTTATGGCGAGTTGGGCGCGTTCGACAAGCTGTTGATCGATCCGCCCCGGGACGGCGCAATGGAGTTGGTGAAATCCCTGCCGGATGCGGGGGCGCCCCGGCGCATCGTCTATGTCTCCTGCAGCCCGTCCACCCTGGCCCGGGATGCCTCCGTGCTGGTCTACCAGAAGGGTTATCGCCTGGTCACGGCGGGGGTGGCCAACATGTTCCCCCATACCGCCCATGTGGAGTCCATCGCCCTGTTCGAGCGCTGATACACTTAAGGCCTCTTCACTACCCACCACGCGTTTGGACTCCATCCCTTTAGGCGCCTTGTTCGGCGCCCTGGTCGTACTGCTGGTGTGCTCGGCGTTCTTTTCCTCCTCGGAAACCAGCATGATGGCGGTGAACCGTTATCGCCTGAAAACCATGGCCCAGGCCGGCCATCGCGGCGCCAGGCTGGCGGAACGGCTGCTGTCCCAAACCGACAAGCTGCTGGGTGTGGTGCTGTTGGGCAACAACCTGATCAATGCCGCCGCCGCCGCCCTGGTGACCATCATCAGTTTCCGCCTGTTCGGCGAGAACGAAGTGGCCCTGACCTTGGGCACCCTGGCGGTGACCTTCCTGATCCTGGTGTTCTCCGAGGTGACCCCCAAGGTGCTGGGGGCGGCTTATCCGGACCGCATGGCGCCGATTGCCAGTTTCGTGCTGATGCCTCTGCTCAAGGTGTTCTACCCGGCCGTGTGGTTCATCAACTTGTTCGTGCAGGGCTTGTTGTGGCTGATGCGCCTGAAGCCCCAGGACGCTGCTGCCAACAGCATGGGCGTGGAGGAATTGCGCACCCTGCTGGCGGATTCGGGCTCCTTTCTGCCGGCCCAGCACCGGGGCATCCTCAGCAATCTGTTCGATCTGGAACACATCACCGTGGATGACGTCATGCGTCCGCGTAACCAGATCGAGGCCATCGATCTGGACTCCGAGCCGGGCGAGATCCAGCATCAGCTGGTCACCAGCCACCATGGCCGACTGCCGGCGTTTCAGGGCGAGCCGAACAACATCGTCGGCATGGTCATGGTGCGTCGCACCCTGGCGCGCCTCAAGGAGGAGGACTTCGAGCCGGCCGAGTTCCGTGCCTTGCTGCGGGAGCCTTATTTCATCCCTTCCGGTACCTCGCTCTACACCCAGTTGGCCCAGTTCCAGGCCACGCGCCAATCCATCGGCCTGGTGGTGGATGAATATGGCGAGCTGCTGGGACTGGTGACCATGGAAGACATCCTGGAAGAAATCGTCGGCGAATTCATCGCGCTGCGTCCGGGCGAGCAGGGCGCGAGCATCCGCCAGGAAGACGGCAGCGTCATGGTGGAAGGGGCGGCGTCCCTGCGTGAACTGAACCGCAAGCTGGGTCTGGAGTTTCCAGTGGACGGCCCGCGCACCTTGAACGGTCTGCTGCTGGAACATCTGGAGGCCATGCCCGAGCCAGGCGTGAGCGTCCTGTTGGCGGGTTACCCGGTGGAGATCGTTCAAGTCCAGGATCGCATGGTCAAGACGGCCCGCATCGGCCCGCGCCGGGACGCCGATTCCTGATGGCTTTACATTTGCAAGAGCGCCATGCAATATCTTCGCGAATAACCCGTTAGAGAGGATTACCGGAGGCGATGGTCGCAGAAACAGTGGGTGTAAATCTGACGGGCCTTTGCAAGGCTATGGTCACGCAGGGCCTGCTTTCCCAGGAGGAAGGCGAGAGCCTGCAATCCCAATCGCGTAGTGCCGGAGAACGCTTCCTCGCCCATCTGTTGCGTACGCGTCGGTTTCGTGCCGACCAGATAGCCGCTTTCGCCTCGGTCACCTTCGGTTTCCCCTTCCTCAATCTCGACGCCATCGATCCCGGCATCATGCCCAAGGGGCTGCTGGATCCGAAAATGCTGACCAGGCATCGGGTCCTGCCCATCGCCCAGCGCGGCAACCGCTTGTTCGTCGCCCTGTCCGATCCAGGCAATCTCCAGGCCCTGGACGATATCAAGTTCCAGGCCGGCCTGACGGTGGACCCCATCGTGGTGGAGGACGACAAGCTCGGCCGCTGGCTGGATGAGCACGGCGTGGCCACCGAGGAGAGCATCCTCCGGACCATCGATACCGAGGATCTCAACCTCGAATTCACCGATGACGAGGCCCAGAGCGCGGCGGATACCGCGGCGGCGGTGGATATCGACGACGCCCCGGTGGTCAAGTATCTGCAGAAAATCATGCTGGACGCCATCAACGCCGGGGTGTCCGATATCCACTTCGAGCCCTACGAGAAGAACTACCGCATCCGCTACCGCCTGGACGGCTTGCTCTACGAGGTGGCCCAGCCGCCCCTGGCCATCAAGGAAAAGATCGCCTCGCGCATCAAGGTGATCTCCAAGATGGATATCTCGGAAAAGCGCGTCCCCCAGGACGGGCGCATGAAGCTGGTGTTGTCCAAGTCCAAGGCGGTGGATTTCCGGGTTTCCACCCTGCCCACCCTGTATGGCGAAAAGATCGTCATGCGGATTCTCGACTCCAATACCGCGACCCAGGGGGTCGAGCATCTCGGCTACGAGCCGGACCAGCTCAAGCTGCTGCTGGAGGCGGTGCAGCGCCCCTACGGCATGGTGCTGGTGACCGGCCCGACCGGCTCCGGCAAGACCGTGTCGCTCTATGCCTGCTTGAATATCTTGAACCAGCCGGGCGTGAACATCTCCACCGTGGAAGACCCGGTGGAAATCCAGTTGGGCGGCATCAATCAGGTCAACATCAACGACAAGGCGGGCCTGGATTTCGCCGCCGCCTTGCGCTCCTTCCTGCGCCAGGATCCGGACATCATCATGGTGGGCGAGATTCGCGACCTGGAAACGGCGGAGATCGCCATCAAGGCGGCGCAAACCGGCCACATGGTGCTCTCCACCTTGCATACCAACGACGCCCCCGCCACCCTGAGCCGGCTCATCAACATGGGCGTGCCGTCCTACAACGTGGCGGCCTCGGTCAATCTCATCACCGCCCAGCGTCTGGGGCGTCGCCTGTGCCCGAATTGCAAGAAGCCGGTGGATATCCCGCCCGAGGCCCTGCTCAACGCGGGTTTCGGCGAGGCTGACCTGGACGGTTCCTGGCAGGCCTATGGCCCCGGTGGCTGCGACATCTGCAAGCAAACCGGATACAAGGGGCGAGTCGGCATCTATCAAGTCATGCCCATCAGCGAGGATATCAATCGCCTTATCCTCAAGAATGGCACCGCGCTGGATATCGCCGAGCAGGCTAAACGGGAAGGTGTGCTCAACCTGCGCGAGGCCGGGTTGCTGAAAGTCAAACAAGGTCTGACCTCTCTGGAAGAGGTTCTGGCCGTTACCAACGATTGAGAGGATAACCCCCCATGGCGCTGGCCAAGGCCGCAGCAACTGCCAAGCAAGTCCCCTTCATCTGGGAAGGCACGGACAAGACCGGAAAGAAGGTTAAAGGGGAGATGCTTGCCCCGGGCGAGGCTTTTGTTCGCCAGATGCTGCGCCGTCAGAACATCAATGTTGTGAAGGTGAACAAGCAAGGCGCGTTTACCAAGCGCAAGCCGATCACCGAAAAAGATATCGCCTTGTTCACGCGCCAGTTGGCGACCATGCTCAAGGCGGGTGTGCCCCTGCTTCAGGCCTTCGATATCTCCGCCCGCAGCCATACCAATCCCTCATTGCAGCGCCTGCTGGGCGAGATCAAGACGGATGTGGAAACCGGTAGCAGCATGAGCACGGCATTCCGCAAGCACCCGAAATACTTCGACGGCCTCTACTGCAACCTGGTCAACGCGGGCGAACAAGCCGGCATTCTGGATACGGTCCTGGACCGTATCGCCTCCTACCAGGAGAAAATGCTGGCCATCAAGGGCAAGATCAAATCCGCCCTGTTCTACCCGGTCATCGTGCTGGCGGTGGCCTTCGTGATTACCGCCGGCATCATGATCTTCGTGATCCCGGCCTTCAAGGATTTGTATGGCCAATCCGGGCAAGAGTTGCCCGCGCTCACCCAACTGGTCGTGGAACTCTCCAATCTGTTCGTGAACTACTGGTATGCGATCTTCGCGGCCATCGGTGGCGCGATATACGCGTTCACCTACGCCTTGAAGCATTCCCCGCCCTTCCGCAACAAGATGGATGCCTGGATTCTGAAGGTGCCCGTGTTCGGCCCCTTGATCGAGAAGGCCACGGTGTCGCGCTGGGCGCGCACCTTCGCCTCCATGTTTTCCGCCGGCGTGCCCATGGTGGAGGCTCTGGACTCGGTTGCCGGGGCGGCGGGCAACCATGTCTTCGCCGAGGCGACCCAGCAGATCCGTACCCAGGTATCCACCGGTTCCGGTCTGGCGGTCAGTCTGCAAGGCACGGGGGTATTCCCCAATATGCTGATCCAGATGGTGTCCATCGGCGAGGAATCCGGTTCCCTTGATTCCATGTTGAGCAAGGTGGCGGATTACTACGAGCGGGAAGTGGATGATGCGGTGGCGGGCATCTCCAGCCTGATGGAACCGTTCATCATGGTGATCCTGGGTACTCTCATCGGCGGCATCGTCATCGCCATGTATCTGCCGATCTTCAAGATGGGATCCGCGATCTAGGTGCTTGCCGGTGCGGAGGCGTGGACGGCCTTCGGGCTGCCTCGTTTGATGTCCCCTCCAGTGCCTGTCCTTTCCCCGGATACTTTCCATGATTTTCCCTTTCACTCGTCAGGCCGGGTATGCCCGGGTTTTGCATGACTGATCTGATCGACCTGTTATCGACCCATCCTGGCTGGCTGCTCGCGGTCTCCGTCTTGCTCGGTCTGATGATCGGCAGTTTCCTCAACGTGGTCATCCATCGTCTGCCGAAGATGATGGAACGGGACTGGCGCGCGCAATGCGCCTGGTTCGAGGGCAAAGAGACCGAGCCGGCCGAACCGTACAACCTGGTGGTGCCCCGCTCCGCGTGCCCGCAATGTGGGCGGCTCATTAGTTGGTATGAGAATGTGCCGGTATTGAGCTGGCTCTTTCTCAAGGGGCGCTGCGCAGGGTGCGGCACCTCGATTTCTCCGCGCTATCCCGCCGTGGAGTTGCTGACCGCGCTTTTGTTTGGCTATGCCGCCTGGAACTGGGGTCTGGGGTTTCCGCTACTGGCCGTCTGGGTCTTGCTCGCCTGCCTGGTGGCTCTCGCCTTCATCGATCTGGATACGCAATTTTTGCCGGATAGCCTGACGCTGCCCTTGGCCTGGCTGGGTTTGCTGGTGAATCTGGAAGGCACCTTCGTGCCCTTGAACGAGGCGGTGATCGGCGCGGTGGCCGGCTATTTCGCCCTGTGGTCGGTGTATCACCTGTTCAAATTGCTCACCGGCAAGGAGGGTATGGGGTTCGGCGATTTCAAGTTGCTCGCGGCGCTGGGTGCCTGGCTGGGTTGGAAGATGCTGGTACCTATTGTTTTGGCGGCCAGCCTGATCGGGGCGCTGGTGGGCGTGGGGCTGATAGTCATAGCCGGTCATGATCGGGCCAAGCCCATCCCCTTCGGTCCTTGGCTTGCCCTGGGTGGTCTGGTGGCCCTGTTTTGGGGTAATACGCTGCTGAGCATTTGGCTGGGGTGATGGCCAGGGCCTTCTGCGTGGGTCTGACGGGGGGGGTGGGGGCCGGGAAAAGCACGGTTGCCCAGAGTTTCTCCCGCCTGGGGTGTGAGATCGTCGATACCGATGTGATTGCCCATGCCCTCACCGCGCCGGGTGGACTGGCTATTCCCGCCATCGTCGAGGCGTTCGGAAGCGATGTTGTCGCCCGGGATGGCGGGCTGGATCGCGCTGCCATGCGCGCGCGCGTCTTCGCCGACACGGCCTTGCGCGAACGCCTGGAGGCGATCCTGCATCCGCATATCCGCGCTCAGGCGGAGCAGGCCATTCGACGCGCAGGTTCCGCCTATGTCGTCTTGGTGGTGCCGCTACTGGCGGAGCATATCCACGCCTATCGCCCGCTGATAGACCGGGTCCTGGTGGTGGATTGCACTCCCGAACTGCAATTGCGCCGTACCGCCGCGCGCCCCGGGATTGACGAAGCCCAGGCCCGGGCTATTTTGGCGGCTCAGGCCAGCCGTTCCAGCCGCTTGGCGTTGGCGGACGATGTCATCGACAATGAAGGAGGCTTGGCCGAGCTGGAGCGCCAGATAGCTCGACTTCATGGCAGCTATTTGGCGCTGGCTTCCAGGGCTTCTGAAAAAACCCGGAACAATCCATTGCAATAGACCTGGGCATTCCTGCAAAATCCCCGGCTATTCAAGCTCTTGCACATCTTTTTTCATCCATCCTGTCGAGCTGCCCCTGGTGACTGTTTACGAATTTCCCCTAAATGAGCGCATCCGCACCTGGCTGCGCCTGGAGGACTTGTTCGACAAAGCCCTGTTTTTTGCCCGGGCCGAGGATGTGCGCTCCCACCATGCCGGCATGCTGGCGCTGTTCGAAATCGTCGATGTCACCACCCGGTCGGAACTGAAGAGCGAGTTGATCCAGGAGTTGGATCGCCAGAAGACGGGCTTGGAGGCTTTGCGTAGCAACCCCGCCGTGGATGCCAAGCGTTTGAACGAGGTGCTGGAGCATATCAGCGAGGCGCTCGCCGATCTGCACGCCATGACCGGCAAGATCGGTCAGCATGTCCGGGACAACGAATGGTTGGCCGGGATCAAGGGGCGAGCCGGCATTCCGGGAGGAACCTGCAGTTTCGATCTGCCTGTGTACCACTATTGGTTGTCCCGGCCCGCCGAAAACCGCACTGCTGATCTCATGCAATGGCTGGGGCCCATGTTGCCGCTGAAGGGGGCGGTGGACATCGTGCTGCGCATCCTGCGCGAGAGTGGACATGTGAGTCGGCACACGGCGGTTCAGGGCATGTTCCAGCTCATGTTGGCGGGGCGGACTGCGCATCTGTTGCGTGTCGCCATGGATGCGCCCTGTGCCCCCGAAGTCAGTGCCAACAAATACGCGGTCAACGTCAGGTTCCTGGCGCCGGATATCGCCCAGAAGCCGCGTCATTGCGATCGCGACATCGAGTTTGAACTGACCTTCTGCAATCTCTAAACCTGCTCTGGGCCCAAGGCCCCGGCGATGCGTGAGTTGGGTGCTATTCCGGCAGCGGGAGCAGTAGCTGTAGTTCAAGGGGCCTAGGCCTCTTGAACTACAGACTCACTTGGCTTAATCCAGCTTGGCGAGGTCGGTGGCGCTCAGCAGGTCCAGCTTGCTGGCGAGGGGGCGAGCGTAAGCGGCAAATTGCGCCCTGTAGCGGCTATCGAGGGGGTAGGCCGTGGGCAGATTGAGGGCCAGGGGGTTCTTCTGCACTCCCGAGACACGGAACTCATAATGCAGGTGCGGGCCGGTGGCCACGCCCGTGGAGCCAACATAGCCGATGATCTGCCCCTGGGACACCCGGGCTCCCGATTTGATGCCTTTGGCATAACGGGAGAGGTGACCATAGGCGGAGCTGTACGGCCTTTGGTGATTGAGCACGATCAGGTTGCCGTAGCCTCCCCGCCGACCGGCAAAACCCACGACCGCATCGGCAATGGCCCGAATCGGGGCACCGGTGGGGGCGGCATAATCCACCCCCTTATGGGCGCGCCAGATCTTCAGAACGGGATGCAATCTGGCTTGAGTAAAGCCGGATGAAATACGCGTGAAAGGCATGGGTGATTTCAGGAAGGCCCGTTTCAGGCTATGGCCATCCGCTGTGTAGTAACCCTCCCGGCCTTGAGGGTCCTTGAAATACACGGCCCGGTAAGTTTTGCCCTGGTTCACGAATTCGGCCGCGAGCAGGTTCCCGGACTTGACCATCTGGCCTTCGTAATAGAAGGCTTCATACACCATGGAGAAGTGATCCCCGCGGCGTAGATCCTTATGGAAGTCGATGTCGCCGGAGAATGCCTCGGCCATGTCGGAGGCGACCCGATCCGGGACATCAGCGGCGTCGGTGGCGCCGAACAAGGAAGCCTCGATGGTGCCGGAGCGCAGCACCGATCTGGACTCCAGCGTCACGGCTTGTTCCTTGGGCTGGAAAGATTCGTTTACGCGGTTGACCGATACCAGGGTCTCGTCGGACAACAGATAACGGAACAGCATGAGGCGACCATCAGAGCTGACCCGGGCGAGGACGCTCTTGCCTGGAATCAGGCGGCCGAGAGACTTGGATCCGTGGGCGGCGGCCAGAAATTGCTGGCGGTCTTCGCTGGATACGCCAAGACGTTCGAGCAGGCTGGAGAGAGTGTCGCCGCGGGCGATGCGCTCTTCGCGCCAGAAGTCGAAAGCGCCGCTGTCCGAGGGCTGAACTTGAGGCAGTGCAAGGGATTCAACGATCGTCTCTTGGGGGACGTTTTCCGTTATGGTGTTCGGGTCGAGGCCGAAAGCAGCGACCACGCCCAGGAAGGGAAGTGTGGCCAAAGTTAGCAGCAGTCGTTTTCTTACAGGGCGCGTGGCGATATTCATGGGTCGTTGGCCTCCGGGCAAAACAGCTGCAACCATAACAGAAGCAGACCGTGATGCAAAGCTAACATCTTGTGTCTAAAGAAGAACCTGGAATTGACGATATCCACAAAGATATGGATTTTGTATGGCGATCATGATCGAAAAAGTACCGGATGAACGTACCGTCCTCGCTCGCATCCGGGCCGAAATGGAGCAGCAGCTGCTTGCCGGTGGTGCGCCGGAGGAGGTGCACAGTTTTCTGATCCAGCATTGGGCCAGGCTGATGCTGGGGATCTACCTGGCCAAGGGAAACAAGGATCCGGATTGGCAGGCGGGCTGGGAAACGGTGAGCGCGCTGCTCTGGAGCCTCTCGCCCAAGCAGGGGCGCGAGGATACGGTGCAGCTGCTCCGCACCCTGCCAGCCTTGCTGGCGCGTTTGCAGGAAGGGTGTGTCGCCTTGGTCATGCCCCTGGCGGAACGGGATGCCTTGTTCAAGCGCCTGGCCTTGCTGCATGCGGCGGTGGTGCGCGAGGGTCTGCATAGCGTCATGCCTGGGGGCGAACCCGCGGCCGGCATTTCAAGGGCAGCGGATGCGGGCGATGAGGATCTGGCTGCGCTGGTCCCGGCAGCATTGCCGGCGTCCAGCGATGTCGGGGTGGCCGAGAAGCCCCGAGGCGCGCTGCCCAAGCTGGGCTTGGGAAACCGGGTGCGTTTCATGGGGGGCGAGGAGAACCGGGAGCTGCTGGTGCACTGGATCAGCCCCATGGGCGGGATGTATCTGTTCACCAACAACCAAGGCCTGGAGGCCATCACCCTGACCCGGGCTCGCCTGGAGGCCAAGTTTCGCGCTGGAGAGGCGCAACTGGCGGGCTAGGGCGGCGCGCTTTCAGGCGGCGAGCCGCACGCTCAAGCCCAGGGCCTCGATGCGCCGGCTCAGGGCCCGCATCCACTCTTCCGGTAAAGGCGCAAGACGCGGTGCCTCGGCTTGCAGCGAAGGCCGCGCCAGACCGTAGAGCAGAACCCCGCGCAACGGTACCGATTCAGATCGGGCTCGGGCCAGCAGGGCCAGGTAGGCGTCAATCTCTGGTTCCGGGGGCGGTGCGCCGTCCAAGGCGAACATGCAGGTCTGAATCCAGGTCGGGCACAGGGCTGCCACCTTCTTCAAGCGTTGGTAGTGCTGTTCCGGCTCCAGCGCCGTGTCGTTGACCAGCCGCATGCCCTCGCTAGTCGCCCGGTCCAGCTTGAACCAGACCTCGCCGCCGAGTCCGGCCATGAGCGCCAATCCTTCCCGCACATAAGCCTTGTTGGCCAGACTGCCGTTGCTGATGAGCACCAGCTTGATCTTGCCGACCAGATCGAACTCCGCCAGCACCCGGCCTATCAGCCCCACCACGCTCGGAAACTCCGGCGCGCTGGTAGGTTCGCCATTGCCGGAAATGGCCACGTCGCTGAGACGCCGCATGTCCACCGGCACCTGCTTGGCCATGAAATCAGCGTGGACGATCCAGTCCAGCATCCGGCGCAATTCGTCTTCCAGCAATGCCAGGTCGATGGGGGGCGGGCCGCCGCGTTTCAGGTCCGGTACCTGGCAGTAGATGCAACGCCAGTTGCAGGCGTTGTTGGGGTTCAGGTTCACCCCCACCGACACGCCTCTGGCGCGGCGCGACACCACGGGGTAGACATAGCTCATGCCGACGGCATCCCGGTCGTGGTTGGCGGTGCTGAGAGTGGGCGTGGACATGGGCGGATTCTGGCACACTCGGCCCATGCTTCCCGACTTCGCCTCCCGTCTCATCGCCTGGCAATCCAGCCATGGCCGCCACGACCTGCCCTGGCAGGGCGGCACCGATCCCTACCCCATCTGGCTCTCCGAGATCATGCTGCAGCAGACCCAGGTGGAAACGGTCATCCCCTATTACCGACGCTTTCTCGCCCGCTTCCCGGATATCGCCAGCCTGGCCGCGGCCGACCAGGAAGAGGTGATGGCCCATTGGGCCGGCCTGGGTTACTACAGCCGGGCCCGTAACCTGCACGCGGCGGCCCGGCGCATGGTGACGGAACATGGCGGCCGCTTTCCCGAGGAGGTGGAGGCCATCCAGGCCCTGCCCGGCATTGGCCGCTCCACCGCCGCCGCCATCGCCGCTTTCGCTTTCGGCGGGCGTGGCGCCATCCTGGACGGCAATGTGAAGCGCGTCTTGGCGCGGGTGTTCGGCGTGGAAGGCTGGCCAGGCGAGAAGGTTGTGGAGAACCGCCTCTGGTCTTTGGCGGAAACGCTGCTGCCGGACCGCGATATCCGTGTCTACACCCAGGGCATCATGGACCTGGGCGCCACCCTATGCGTGCGTGCCAGGCCGCGTTGCGGCGATTGTCCCTTCGCCGACGACTGTGTGGCGAATGGCCAGGGCCGGCAGGCGGAACTGCCCGGAGCTCGCCCGAAGAAGACCCTGCCGGAGAAGGAAACGGCCATGCTGGTGCTGATTCATGCCGGCGAGGTGCTGCTGGAAAAGCGGCCTGCACCCGGCATCTGGGGCGGGCTGTGGAGTCTGCCGGAGTGTCCGGTGGATCATGACCCCGTGTCCGCTGCCGCCAGCCTGGGCTACCAAGGAGGCACGCCGGTGGCCCTGACTGAGCTGGTCCACACCTTCACCCACTTCCGCCTCACCATCCGCCCCCGGCGCCTGCAAGTGGAAAGATCCAGTCAGCTTGCTGAACCCGGCCGGCTCTGGCTTGCCTTGGACGATGTGGAAGGCGCCGCCCTGCCCACGCCGGTGCGCAAGATCCTGGCCGGGCTGAACCGGTAATCTTGGTGCGTTTTAACCCTGATTCCTCACCACAGAGACACAGAGATACAGAGACACAGAGAAGGCAAGAAATCAAAGTTTTGTCGATCAGCTGGCCTTCGCCCGACGGGTGTCTCATTGTTTTCCTCTAAGTTCTCTGTACCTCTGTGGTTCAACTGGGTTTTCCAGGTTTATCCAGCCGGTCCCAATACGGTTCCCCCGCCAGGCGCTCGGCCAGAAAGTCGATGAACGCCCTTACCCGGCTGGAGAGGTGCCGGGTCGGGGGGTATACACCGCATAGGCGCTGAGCTCCGGCCAGGCGTGGTCCGCCAGCACCGGCACCAGCAAGCCCGCGCGCAGGGCTTCGTGGAGATAAAAGGTGGGGTGCAGCACCAGTCCCTGGCCGGCGATGGCGGCACGAACCAGAAAATCGCCGCTGTTGGCCAATAGCTTGACCGGTAGTCGCATGGTGCCGGGCTGGCCGTCCGGGGTGTGGTAGCTGAGCTGCCCCGGGTTGGTGAGATTGCTGTAGGCCAGCAATGCATGGCTGGCCAAATCCTTGGCGCTGGCGGGTGTGGCGTGGCGGGCCAGATAGTCCGGGCTGGCGCACAGCCGGCTGCGGATCGGCGCCAGGCGCCGGGCGATGAGGCTGGAATCCGGCAGATTGGCGATGCGGATGGCCAGATCGAAGCCTTCCTGGATCAGGTCGATCTGCCGGTCGTTGAAATCCAGCTCGAAGGCCACTTCCCCATGCAGGACCATGAATTGCTCGATGAGCGGCGCCACGTGCAGCAGTCCGAAGGCGTGGGGCAGGGCGATCTTGAGCCGGCCCTTGAGCGCGCCGTGGGCTTGGGTCACGGCGTTTTCCGCTTCTTCCAGATCGGCCAGGATGGCAACACTGCGCTGGTAATAGGCCCGTCCGGTATCGGTCAGATTGAGGCGGCGGGTAGTCCTGGTCAGCAGTTGCACACCCAGGCGTGATTCCAGCTCGGACAGGCGCCGGCTGACGGCGGATTTGGCCAGGTTCAGGCGCTCGGCGGCGGTGGTGATGCTGGCGCTGTCCACCACCTGGACGAAAACCTGCATGTCGGCGAAACGGTCCATGTGTTCTGAATCCAAGAACAATCAGTTCATAGAATCCATCTTTATTCTTCGTTCATCAATATCAACAATGACTTCACGGGCGCCACTCTGGCGTCGCCCAACCGGAGATGAAGTCATGCATATCCATTCGCACACCCCCACGCAATCCCTTCCCCTGCGCGTGCTGCGCATCGATGCCAGCGGCCGCCAGGCGGGCTCCGTCACCCGGCAACTGGCCGACCGCCTGGTGGCCGGCCTGGCCCAACGCCATGGCGAAATCCAGGTCACAAGCAGAGATGTGGCGGCAGGACTGCCCTTCGTGGATGCCGCCTGGATCGGCGCCAATGTCGCCGATCCCCAGGCGCGCAGCGAGGCCCAGCG
>JBGSHR010000353.1:0-1779 GCA_041752155.1 Thiobacillaceae bacterium
TCCGGCCCGGCAGTCCCTCGGAAGGCCGCGCGGATGGCCGCAACGGCGGCTTCCTGTGCGTCCGTGTCCGAGCCATCGGCACGGGTGCGGGCCAGCAGCAGCCCACGCTGACCGTCGCGGGAAACCCAGACGCCGTCGGCCATTTGCGGGCGCTGGCTGTTCCCCATGGCGTCCAGCAGTTGCATGAACTCGCCGGTTGGATCGTGGGGCAACAGGGCCTTGCTGAACAGCCCGGCCGAGGTGGCAAGCAGGTCGATGCTGTCCTCCACGCCGGCGCGCAAGCCCTCTACCGTGAAGCGATCGGCATTCACCGCCGGGCTCAGCAGATAGCGGTTTTCCAGCAGGATCTGGCGGTCGCGCGCCAGCCCCTGGGTCTCGCCGTTGGCAATGAGCAGGAAGCGGGGATCGGTGCGCAGGCGGGCGGCCAGGTTGCGGGAGGCATTGGCGCGGGCGGCCTGGTCGCCACCTTCGATGCCGATCAGGATCAGGCGCGAGGCGATACCGGATTTGATCTGGTCGACCAGAAGTTGCTGTTCCTGGGTCGGGCTGCGCGGCAGAAAGGCGGACAGGTCGGTCGTGAAGCTGGCCCGGCTCACCAACCCGATACAGGCGAGCAGAAAGGCCAGCCAGAGGGCGATGGCGATGCTTCCACGTCGCATCACGCCAGGTCGGCTCATGGCGCGGCGTTCTTCTGGATGCTCATCAGCGAGCGGTCGCCGTCTGACTGCAGGATCTCCACCGTGCGGACATCATCCTGAACGCCTTCGATACGGATGCGGGCGACCACGCCCCCGACCTTGGCATCGAGCGGGATCAGCACCAGGGTCCAACGCTCGCTGTCGCCCCGCAGGGTCAGGTGATAGACCCGTTCCAGCGCCTTGCGGTCGCCGGCCAGCGTGGCGCGAATGCTCTCGATCATGCCCGCCAACTCCGGGTAGTCCTTGAGCTGCAGGACATGTTTCCGCCGCCGCCGCTCAATGGTCAGCACATCGCCGTCCAGCACCAGGGTTTCGGCCTTCGGTTTGAGGGTGCGTTTTTCCAGGCGGGCGGGCGCAATGAACAGGAGCTCGCCCGACGACTCGACCGGCTGGTCCAGGATGGAAAGGTATTTTTTCTCGACGAAGCGGGCCGCTCCGTGCTTGTTGTTGGCCAACGCACCCATGAGCTGGCCGATGGTGAATTGGGCGGCCTGGGCGGACAAGCCGAAGCCGACCAGGACACCCGTGATCACGGCTGTCCTGGTCATATGAGCTACGCGCCGGATCATGATGCGTCCGCCGGTGGTCGCCAGAAATCGAAGAAGTTGAACCAGTTGAACGGCGCGGCGCGACAGTGGCGCTCCAGGCAGCCGGCATAGGCGGCGACTGCCTGGCGGACGGCGGCATCCCGATCCTTGCGCTCGATGTTCGTGAAATCGGCCAGGGGCTCGAAATGGATGGCGTAGCGATTGCCGCCCAGATAGAGGCCGCTCATGAACAGGACCGGACGCCTGAGGATGGCCGCCAGGCGCATGGGGCCGAGCGGAAACGCGGCTATTTGGCCGAGGAACGGCAGCGGCAGGGTGGGATCCTGGTGCGGGGTGCGGTCCGCCAGCATGCCCAGCACCACGCCCTCGTCCAGCCGGGCCTGCACCTGGAGCATGGAATCGAGCTGGCCCAGTGGAATGATGTCCTGCACGGCGGCCGGGTTGATGGCGGCCAGCGCAGCGTTGATCTTGCCGGCGTTTTCCTGGTACATGGCCATGGCCACACGAAGCCCGGGCTGGCGCCGGCCAGATCG
>JBGSHR010000354.1:0-1621 GCA_041752155.1 Thiobacillaceae bacterium
CGCCAGCGCGGCGGATCTGGCCGCCATCGCCCGCCAGCGCGACAACCGCCGGGTGGTGGCGGTGGCCGGCCTGCGCGGCTTGAACGAGGAAGAGCTCAAGGCCGCCAAGTTCGACGCCAAGGAACTGGCCGCCATGAACCAATACGCGGTGAGTCGTGCCGGGGCCGAACAGTTCGCCCGTGCCGCCGGCCTGGTGCGGCGCAACGTGTCCGCGCTGCCCGCGCCCAAGACGGAAACCAAGTCGAACAACAGTCCCTGGGGAGATGGCGGACTATGAACCGGAAACGCATGTTTGGCTGGGCCCTGGCCCTGCCCCTGATCCTGACGTTGGGCGCGGGCCTGGCGCAGGCCGACGAATTCAGCGATGCCCTGCAGGACTTCTTCAAGAAGAAGCTCAAGGGCAAGGAATCCGCCATGGCGCCGGCGCCTCAGCAGCCTACTCAGCCGGTGGCGCCCACCGCTCCCAACGCGCCATCTGCCCCGGGCCAGCCGGCCGCGCCCGCCGTGGTCCAGGAGAAACCCGCTGACCAATTGCTCAAGGCCCTGCTCCAGGGCAGGACCTCCCCCGAGGAGGAGCTGCGCATCGGCCAGCAGATTTCCGGCAACCTGCTGGGCGCGTCCCATCTGGTACGGGACGACGCCTTGCAGCGCTACGTCAACCGGGTCGGCCGCTGGGTCGCCCTGCAGAGCGAGCGTCCCGATCTGGACTGGCACTTCGGTGTGATCGAGAGCGAGGACATCAATGCCTTCGCCGCGCCCGGCGGTTATGTCTTCCTGACCCGGGGCCTGTACCGCGAGCTGCACAACGAGGCGGACCTGGCCGGCGTGTTGGGGCACGAGATCGGTCACGTGGTGCGTCAGCACCATCTCAAGCTGTTGCAGAAGACCCAGGCCATCGCCGCCCTAGGCAGTTTCTTCGGCAGCAAGGTCGACAGCGACGAGAAGATCGTCCAGAACATCATCGGCAACGGCGCCGAGATCGTCGCGCGCGGCCTGGACAAGGACGCGGAATACGAGGCAGACCGCCTGGGCCTGGTCTATTCCGCCCGCGCCGGGTACGACGCCTACGGCCTGCCCACCGTGCTGGCGGAGATCGGCCATGTGGCCAAGGGCGACCAGCGCGTGTCCCTGTTGTTCAAGACCCATCCGCTGCCCGAGGAGCGCCTGGACCGCCTGGCCGAGGCGGTGGGGGATCGTCTGGATGCCCTGCCCGAAGGTCAATCCGGCGCGGGCAGGTTTTATCAATTGAGCAAATGACCTCCCAGGTTGGCGGAACCCGCCGTAGGTCGGCATTCCCATGCCGCCCCACGGGCACGACCTTGCCGACCACAGTAATGAGCGATTCGTAAGCCATGACCCTGCGCTCCCGCCGCTTCCTGGGCCAGCTGCTCGCCAGCCTGGCCTTTCTTTTGGTTCTGCTCGGCCATGCCGGCGGGCTGTACAGCCTGTATGTCATCGACAAGCTGGATGCCGGCCTGTACGACGTGAAGGTGCGCCTGTTCCAGCCCGACACCGTGGACGAGCGGGTGGTGATCGTCGATGTGGACGAGAAGAGCCTGCGCGAGATCGGGCGCTGGCCCTGGCCGCGCGCCCAGATCGCCAAGCTCACCGCCAATCTGTT
>JBGSHR010000355.1:0-3640 GCA_041752155.1 Thiobacillaceae bacterium
GGCATGGGCGCCAGGCGGCGCAGGTTGGCCTGGGCCGCCGCGCGTACCGCCGAGATGATTTCATGGCCTGATTCCACCAGGAAATCCTTCAGCCCGATGCGCGGCTTGGTGACGATGGCCACCGCCCCCGCCGAGAGGGCCTGCATGGTGGTCTCGGCGCCCTTTTCCGTGAGGGTGGAACAGATCACCACCGGCGTCGGCCGCTGGGCCATGAGTTTCTTCAGGAAGGTGATACCGTCCATGCGCGGCATCTCCACGTCCAGGACCACCACGTCCGGCCAATCCCGGTTCATCTTGTCGAGGGCGAACAGCGGGTCCGGCGCGGAGCCGATCACCTGGATGTCCGGCGCGCTGGCCAGCACGGCGGTGAGCACCTGGCGCACCGTGGCGGAGTCATCGACGATCATGACGCGGATGGGTTTCATGCTGTGTTCTCGATCAAGGGGTGAATGTGGCCGCCCTCCCCCGCCTGGGCGCTTTCGACATTCGCCAAGGGGGTGTGCTTCAGCCACACATGGCCGCTCCAGATGTCGAAAATGACCTGACGGTGGCCATGGCCGCCCAGGTGCCGGGCCTTGACCTTGAAGCCATGGTGGGCCATCAACTCGCGGGCGGCGCTGATGTTGCGATCCTGGATCTGGCCGACACAGCTTTTTCCGGGACAGCAATCGCGGCTGAACATGTAGCCGCCACCGAACAGCTTGGCCTCGAATTCGGAGGGGTGGGCGCGCTTGGCGCGTATTTCCTTCAACAGCATCTCCAGGGCCTCGTCGCCATAGCGTCCATCCAGATCCTTGGCGCTCCGGGGCTTGGCGCGGTTCGGCAACATGTAATGGCACATGCCGCCGATGCGCCGGCCCGGGTGCCAGAGCGTGACCGCCACGCAGGACCCCAGGATGGTGCGGATGCGGGTGTGCTCGTCACCGAACCACAGCTCGCCGGGCTGCAGGAAGATCTCGATGACGCCCTGGGGGATTTTCATGTCTTGCGGTAGACCGAGGGTGCCAGGCTTTCCAGGCCTGGCACCAAACCATTCAGGCTTTCCGAATGGCCGACGATGAAGATCCCGCCGGGCCTGAGCTTGGCCAGCAGGCGCGCCACCACCTGGCGCTTGGTCTCGGCCTGAAAATAGATCATCACGTTGCGCAGGAAGATCACATCGAACTCGCCCACCTCCGGCAGGGCCTCGTTGAGGTTGATCTGGGCCAGGCGCACGCGCCGGCGCAAGGTCGGGTCGATGAGCAGATGACCTTCCTGGCTGCCCACGCCCTTCAGGCAATAGCTGCGCAGCATCGCCGGCGGCATGCCCCGCGCGCGTTCCATGGGGTAGCGTCCCTGGCGCGCCTTCTCCAGCACCTGGGTGCTGATGTCGGAGCCGAACACCTCCCAGGGGGCTTCGCCCAATTGATCCGCCAGCAGCATGGCCAGGGTGTAGGGCTCCTCGCCGCTGGAACAGGCCGCGCTCCAGACCCGGAACGGCCGTCCCGAGGGGTGCCCGGGCAGGACCCGGTCGCGCAGGAAATCGAAATGCTTGGGTTCCCGGAAGAAATAGGTCTCGTTGGTGGTGAGCAGGTCCACCGCCACCTGCATCTCGTCCTGCTGTCGGGATAGCAGCTGGAAATACGCCTCGTAGCTGTCCAGGTCATGGTGCTTCAGGCGCTTGGCCAGGCGGCCCGCCACCAAGGCCTTCTTGGCCGGGCTCATGCTGATGCCGGCGATCCTGAAGATCATCTGCTGGAAATAGGCGAACTCGTTGTCCTTGAGACTGACATTTAGCATGGCGCTGCCTCAGGCGGCCTGTTTCAGTTCTGGCCGGGTGGCGCGCAGGCCGGAGCCCACCTCGAGTTCCGAGAACCAGTTGATGAAGCGCATCACATCCGGGCCCTGATAGATGGAGCCATGCTGAGGGCAAAGCATATCGATTTCCATGGCGGCGGCCCGTTCGCACCAGTCCAGCACGGCCGCCTTGGAACCCATGAAGCGGGCGTGGAAGCCCTGGGCATAGCGGATGTGGCGATTGAAATCCGTCACGAACAGGGCGTCATCCTCCGGGGGCGGCAGGGCCGCGCCCACGTCGCCGCAGAACAGGAGCCTGGCCTTGGCGTCGTAGAGGTGGAAATTGCCGGACGAATGCAGGTAATGGGCCGGCACCACCTCCAGTTCGATGCCGCCCAGGGGGATCTTGCCGCCTTCGTCCGGCAGGCCGATGAAGGTGCCTTCGCCGCCGCCGTAATGGGGCAGGAAGCTGTCCCAGATGCGGCTGGCATAGCAGCGCAGCGCCGGGTTGAACTCCAGCCACAGGCTCAGGCTGCTGATCACGTCCGGGTCCTGGTGGGAGGCGAAGATCCATTTCACCCGACGCGGATCGAAGCCGGCCGTGAGGGCGGAAAACACCACGGGGAAGATCTCCAGGCCGCCCGGATCGGTGAGCAGGGCCTCGTTGCCGTGGGCGATCAGGTATTCGTTGGTGTCGATCAGGGCGTTGGCGCGCTCCGGATCGCGGGCGATCACATGCCATTGATGGCTGCCTTGGGAAAACAGGGTTTCCAGCTTTTTCATGATGTTGCACTCTCAAGTTCGGCGCGCACGCCACCCAGGGTTTCCGCCACGGAACGGATGGAGCGGGCCAGTTGTTCCGCCACCTGCTTCAGGGCGGGAGCCGATTCGCCGCCGTAGGCGGCCTCGATCAGGGCGCTGCGCGACAGGGTCAGCCCCTGGTCGCACAGACGCAGCGCCCGGGAGGTCTTCAGTCCCAGGTCGCGGCGTCGCTGGCCCAGTTGCCGGCTCAAACGGTCGACCTCCCCCGTCTGCTTGCCGGAGATCTCGGACAGCAGGTCGGTGATGCGCGCCTGCCGGTCCTGGACCCGGCCGAAGTAGGCCTGGTTGCGCTGCTTGCGCTGGCGCTGGGCCACCTCGTTGACCATGCCGGCAACCAGCACGGTCAGGCCTTGCATGGCCTCCATGAGGTGGGTGGAAATCCCCCGCAATTCCGCGGAGGCCACCCGGAAACCCACGGCGTTGTCGCCGCCGCGGCGGGAGGACAGCATGGCGTTCAAGGCCGCCAGGTTCACCTCGCGGGCGGTATCCACCACCCCGCGAATGCCATCGCCGATGCGGACGATGGCATGGAGATCCGCGGAGCGGAGCGCCATCTCGTTTTCGTTATGCATCACAGTCGACTACTCCTAATCAGATGTTCCCCCCTCGGGCAAACCGAGGGAGGGCGCGTAGTACGCGGGGGCTATCCCGCTCAAGCCCTGGCCAGGCGGCCGAACACGGCCATCTTCTGGGGCGCGGTGTCGCGCTCTTCATGGGCATGCAAACGGAAGAAGCCCATCAGTTCCTGCAGCTGTTCGGCCTGGCCGTTCATTTCCTCGGCGGTGGCGGACAGTTCCTCGGAGGCGCTGGCGTTCTGTTGGGTGGCCTGGTTCAGCTGGTTCATGGCGGCGTTCACCTGGCCCACCCCGCTGGCCTGCTCCTCGCTGGCGGCGGTGATCTCCTGCACCAGGTCCGAGGTCTTCTTGATGGACGGCACCATTTCGTCCAGCAGCTTGCCGGCCTTCTCGGCCATGTCCACGGAACCGCTGGCCAGCTCGCCGATCTCCTGGGCCGCCACCTGGCTGCGCTCGGCCAGCTTGCG
>JBGSHR010000356.1:0-3503 GCA_041752155.1 Thiobacillaceae bacterium
CCTGGTCAGGGCCCGAAAGGGGGGGCTGGGCCGGCGCGGGGGTGACGGGCGGGAGTATGGCGGCGGGGGCCGGCAGGGCCTGCACCACCTCGGGTTGGGCGGCCACGGGGGGGGCTGTCAGCAGGGCATCCTCGCCCTGGCGCAGCCAGTGGTAAAGCAGCGCGACCAGGACGAAGAAACCGGCCAGGGCCAGCAGCGGCAAGACCACCCAGCGCTTGACCCCGCTGGTGGCGAACTTCACGTCCTCGCTGGGGGCCGTGATGGTTTCCGACACCGCGGCTTCGGCATCCACCGGCGGAATCAGGCTTTCCGGATCGATCTCCAGCAGGCGCGCGTAGTTGCGGACAAAGCCACGCACGAACACGGCGCTGGGCAACCGGGACAGATCCTCCTCTTCCAGTGCCTCGACCTGGCGCGGGGTCAACTTCAGCTTTTCCGCCACCTTGGCCACGCTCAGCTCGCCGGCCTCCCGCGCAGCCTTGAGGTGCGGTCCAAAACCAGGTTGGATGACAGGCTCGGTCATAACAAGGATCCGGGTTGGTCATACTGACCGGTAATCAGCCATTGGGTCTGCATGGCCTCCGGGTAGCGCCGGCGCAGCTGGGCGCCATAACTGGCTCCCGCCTCCCGGTCGCCGGCACTGCGCTCGACGCGCACGCCCAGCCACAAGGCCTGGGCATTGACTTCCGATACCTCGGTCAACTGGCGTAACAGGCCTCGGGCGGCCAGCCAGCGCCCCTGGCGGTAATGCACCTCCGCCATGCCCAACATGGCGGGGGCCAAGACCGGATTGCGCTTCAGGGCGCGCAGGTAGTACTGCTCCGCCTTGGCGGTGTCACCCTGTTCCAGACTGCAGGCCCCGGCATTGGCCAGCGCGCTTTCCGGCGTGCCATACAGGGGATTGGCCAATGCCCGCTCGAAATACCCCAGCGCTTCGGGAATGCGTTTGCGCTGGCACAGGAACATGCCGTAGCTGTTGTTCGCCTCGGAGTACTGCGGAGACAGGTCCAGGGCGCGCCGGAAATACTGCTCGGCCTGCTTGTCCTCGCGCAATTCCGCATGCACCTGGGCGAGAACGTTGTAGGCCGGGGGATAGGAAGCATCCACCTCCAGGGCCTTGCGCAATTCCTCCAGGGCGATGGCATATTGCCCGCGGGAGAAATACCCCGCGCCCAGCTGGGTATGGACCAGGGCGCCAGTGTTGGCCTCGCCCAGGGGCCGGCCATCAGACCCCACGTTCCCCCCGCCGCCCAAGCCGGCGCCCGGTTGAGCCGCGCAACCGGCAAGCAGGACCAAGACCAGCAGCAACGCCTGTTTCATACCGTCAACTCCATTCGTTTGAGGACCCGGCGCGACTTGTCTTCCACCTCGCCGGCCAACTGGCCGCAGGCGGCATCGATGTCGTCGCCCCGGGTCTTGCGCGTGGTGGCGATCTTGCCGGCAGCCATGAGTATGCCGGCAAAGCGCCGCACGGTTTCGGCGGAAGAGCGCCGGAATCCGGAATCCGGGAAGGGATTGAACGGGATCAGGTTGAACTTGCACGACACGTCGCGGGTGAGCTGCAACAGCTGTTCGGCATGCTCGGGCTGGTCGTTCACTCCCTCCAGCATGACGTATTCGAAGGTGATGAAGTCGCGTGGGCCATCCTGCACATAGCGCTGGCAGGCGGCCATCAGTTCCTTGAGGGGATATTTTTGGTTGATGGGCACCAGCTGGTCGCGCAAGGCATCGTTGGGGGCATGCAGGGATACCGCCAGGGCCACCGGCAGGCGTTCGCGCAACCGGTCCATGGCCGGCACGATGCCGGAGGTGGAGATGGTGACGCGGCGCTTGGACAGGCCATAGGCATGGTCGTCCAGCATCAGGGACACCGCGGTCACGGTGTTTTCGAAGTTAAGCAGGGGTTCGCCCATGCCCATCAGCACCACGTTGGAAATGAGACGATCACCCTTGGGATCACGGCCCAGGGCTTTATTGGCCCACCACAGCTGGCCGATGATCTCCGCTGCCGTGAGGTTGCGGTTGAAGCCCTGCTTGCCGGTGGAGCAGAAGGCGCAATCCAGGGCGCAGCCCGCCTGGGTGGAAACGCACAGGGTGCCGCGATAGCGCCCCGAAGCGTCGTCCGAGCCCCCCCCGGAAGGGGATCGGGCAGCGTGGGGGATGCTCGCGCCCTCGATCGGGGCTTCGCATCCCTCTTCGGGGTCGTATCCCCACTCCGCGGGGCCCCGCCTCCGCCCTTCGAGGTCGCCCTCCGGGATGAACACGGTCTCCACCCGATTGCTCGGCCCCACCTCCAGCAACCACTTGCGTGTGCCGTCGACGGAGCGCTGCTCGTGCCCCAGCAGGGGCGGGCGAATCTCCGCGACCTCCGGCAGGCGGGCACGCAGGGACTTGGCCAGATCGGTCATCTGCTCGAAATCGTCGGCGCCGAAGTGATGCAGCCAACGCAGTACCTGGCGCGCACGGAACGGCTTCTCGCCGATGCTTTCGAAAAAGCCGACGAGCCCGTCCAGGTCGAAATCCAGCAGGTTGACGCGATTCAAGGCAGCGGGACCGGGCTCAGCGGGAGTAAACCTGGGAGGCGGGGAAGAAGTAGGCGATTTCCACGGCGGCGGTTTCCGGGGCATCGGAACCGTGCACGGCATTGGCGTCGATGCTCTCGGCGAAGTCGGCGCGGATGGTACCGGCGTCGGCCTTCTTGGGGTCGGTGGCACCCATCAGCTCACGGTTCTTGGCGATGGCGTTCTCGCCTTCCAGGGCCTGGATCATGACCGGACCGGAGGTCATGAATTCCACCAGGTCGTTGAAGAAGGGACGGCCCTTGTGCACGGCGTAGAAACCTTCGGCCTCGGTGCGGGACAGATGGGCCATGCGGGCGGCGATGATTTTCAGGCCGTTGGACTCGAAACGGGAGTAGATCTTGCCGATGACATTCTTGGCCACGGCGTCGGGTTTGATGATGGAAAGAGTGCGTTCAACAGCCATTTTTATTTGCTCCGGGGGATTTGAAAGAGAGAGTGCGGAAATCTTTGAAAAGATAAGAAAAAGCGCGCGCACGTTACCACGAAACGCCCCTAAAATAAAGGCGATCCGCCCTGGGCGGAGAAGCAAAGGGGGAGTGCATGGCGTTGCAAAACGGGGTATCCGAGAACGAGGATGTAAAGAAAAAAGCGTTGCTGCGTTTGGCCGTGGCCGGCTTGGTGACCGCGACGGCCTTGGCGGGTTTGTGGTGGCTGGATCAGGACAAGTCCGGCAAGAAGGTCCCTGCCCCCAGCCCTACCCTGCCCACCCCCATCACCCCGGCCCCTAGCCTGGATGCCGCCCCACCCCAGCCCGAGGCCCCGCCCATGGAGGCAGGCGAAGACGCCAGCCCATCCCAGGAGCCCGCCTTCGAGCCCGAAGCAGCGGACCGGAACGCCCCTCCCGCCCCCCCCGCCGAGGCCCCGCCGCCGCCCAAGGTCAGCAACCTGCCCAGAAGACCTGTAGCGCCACCACCACCGGCC
>JBGSHR010000357.1:0-2459 GCA_041752155.1 Thiobacillaceae bacterium
GGTCGAGGAAGCGCGCCGTCAGCACCGAGCCGATGCCGGTGGCCAGCGGGAACAGCGGCTTGGTCAGCGCCGCCAGGCCGTAGCCCAGCAACACCAGGGGCTTCCTGCGGCCCATCCAGTCGGAAATCACGCCGGAAAACACCTTGGCAATCGAGGCCGTGGCTTCGGCGATGCCTTCGATGAAGCCCACCGACAGGGCGGAAGCACCCAGGACGGTGACCAGAAACACCGGCAGCAGGCTGTGGATCATCTCCGACGAGAGATCCATGAACAGGCTCACCAGGCCCAGCGCGATCACGCCTTTCGGCAAGGACGTCATGGGTGCGCTTGCGGTGTGTTGGGGTGGTTCATCAGCGGGCCAGGCGTCACTTTTTCAGTGAGAAACAAATAGGCCGCCGAGCACACTATGTTTCCAGGCCCCTATGTTTCCACCCTGTTCGGGCTAAAGCTGCCCGTCGGTGGACAGCGCATAAGGCACATGTTGGGGCACCAGCAATATCCCTTGCGCATTGGGGACGGCCTCGATGTGTATGACCGGGGCGCTCCCGCGCACGCCGCCGAAGATGGTGGCAAAAGCCGAGTCGGCCGCATCACGGCCGGTGCCAAGGCGCACGAAGCCCATCGGGATGGCAACGCCAGAAGGGTCGAAGAGGTACCAGCGGTCGCCCAGATACACCTCGACATAGGCATGGAAGTCGGTGGGGCCCAGGGCCGGGTCGGAGCCATAGTCGATGCCGGTGACAAAGCGGGCCGGTATGTTGACTGCTCGGCACAGGGCGATCATCAGATGGGCAAAGTCGCGGCATACGCCCACTTCTTCCACCAAGGTGTCGACCGCGCTCGTGTTGCCGGTGGAGGAGTTGGAAAGGAAGGTGACACGATTCATCACCCAGTCGCGGATCGCCTGCACGCGGCCGTAACCCTGCCACAACTGGCCAAATTCCTTGACCGCCAGCCGGAGCAGCCGGTCGGACTGGCAATATCGACTGGGATAGATGTAGGGCAGCACCGCCCCGGGCAGGTTGGCCACCGCCACCTCGCCAAGCTGCGCCGGCTGCGCGGTGTGGTGGTTCAAGTCCACGGTGGCGTCGTACCGCACCGTCAACGGCCCGGCAAAAGCCTTGAGGCGCAGAAAGCGCGTGTGGGTCACCGGGTCGGTGTAAGGAGTGGCTGGCAGTTGCTGGCTGATGCCCAGCGATTCGCTCACCACGGTCTGATGCGGGGTTTGCGCGGCATGGATGCTGAATATGAAATCGCAGCCGGGTGGGTCGATTTCGTAATTCAGCTCAATCGAGAATCTGAGTCTGAGCATGGGGCGCATTCCGTGGAGTGGTCTCGCCGGCGGGGGGGGCACAGAGTCACGGCGGTGAGCGAGCATTATAAGTCTCAGCCACATCGTTCCCGGAACCAGAAGTCCGCAGCCATGCATGGATGAAAATCCAGGCGATGTTCAACGGGTAAGGACGTTTGCCGATGTCCGGTGCTTTTCTGGCCGCGGCATGGCATTACGCTGGTTTTTCACCGCTTTCCTTGTCACTTTCCGCATCGTTGTCAGGGCTATTCCCCAGGCCATTGCCGAGCTGCTGGCGGCCCGCCGCGGCGAAGGCCTGGCGCAGGGCGGAGAGCTCGGCCAACTGGGCCGCCACCAGAAAGTTGATGCTGCCTTCGGGCACCATGCCTTCCTCGTCCGCCTCGCCGGCCGGCACGCCGGTGAGCAATTCGATGGCCTGGTCCACGTTCTCCACGGCATAGATGGCGAACTTGCCGGCGGCGCAGGCGTCCACCACGTCCTGGCGCAACATCAGGTGCTTGACGTTGCCCTTGGGGATCAACACGCCCTGCTCGCCGGTGAGGCCCCGGGCCTGGCAGATGTCGAAGAAGCCCTCGATCTTTTCATTGACCGCGCCGATGGCCTGCACATCGCCGAACTGGTTCACCGAGCCGGTGACGGCCAGGGCCTGCTTGATGGGGGTGTTGGCCAGGTCCGACATGAGCGTGCACAACTCCGCCAGGGAGGCGCTGTCGCCTTCCACCGGCCCGTAGGACTGCTCGAACACCAGACTGGCCGACAGGGACAAGGGCACATTGCGGGAGTAGCGCGCCCCCAGGAAGGCGGCGAGGATCATCACGCCCTTGGAGTGGATCGCCCCGCCCAGTTCGGCCTCGCGCTCGATGTCGATGACGGTGCCCTCGCCGACGCGGGAGGTGGCGGTGATGCGCACCGGGTGGGCGAACATGAAGTCGTCCAGGGCGATGACCGCCAGGCCGTTGACCTGGGCGATGCGGGAGTCGCCCACGGAGATGAGCAGGGTGTCGCGCAGGATCGCTTCCTGGTACTTGCCGCGTATGCGGTCGACGCGGCGGATCTGGGCCGCCAGGGCGGTCTCGATGTCTGCGCGCAGCACCGTCTGGCGCCCGGCCTTGGCCGCCCAGTGGTCTGCCTCCTGCAACAGGTCGAC
>JBGSHR010000358.1:0-3496 GCA_041752155.1 Thiobacillaceae bacterium
GCGGCACGGCCAGGAATTGTTGCCAGGCCTGCCAGCCGCCGGCGAGGTTATGCACGTTACTGAAGCCGAGGCCGGCGATGAACTGGCACATATCCCGGCTGCTGTTGCCGTGGTAGCAGTAGACCAGGATGGGGCGTTCGCGCCGGCGCTCCTTGATCAACTGCTTGATGACGGCGTCGGACACCGGCTGGGCGCTGTCCAGGTGGCCCTGGGCGTAGCTGGCCGGGTCGCGGATGTCGAAGATCAGCAGCCCGTCCTGGGCGTGCAGGGCCTCGATTTCCGCCGGCAGGATGTCGTGGTAACTCATGGGGTTTCCTCTATGAACGCCAGGGTTGGCGGGGTCATGACATGGGCAGGGACTGGCGCAGCCACTGCTTGAAGCCCTTCATCGCCGGCTTGGGGATGACGGCCTCGGCGTGCAGGCGCTGGGCGTGGATCTGCGCGGCGATGGCGTCATCGGGGTGATGCCGGGCGGCGGTGATCAGGGCGTGGATGTCCGCCCCCAGCGCCAGGCCGGGGCGATCCTTGACCACGTCGTAGACGGCGGCGAGGGCGTTTTTCTCCGCCTCGCCCATATGGCACTTGGCGTCCAGGATCTTGAGCATGATGGCGGTGACGCAGTCGAGCTGGCCGGGTTCGAAGCGGGTGTCCGTGGCCCAGCGCGCCGCCGGATGGACGGGGGCGCGGGCGGCATCCCACAGCCGCTTGAAATGCGAGTCCAGCGCGGACAGTTCCCGGTCGGTGGCCTCCAGTTGCGCAAACCCCGCGCGGGGCGGGAGGGCGCCGCTTTCCAGGTCCCGCTTCAGGCCCTCGCGCCGGGCGTAGACCTGGGCGATGAGCGTCTTCAGATGGCGCATCTCCGCCGTCTCGCCCGGCGGGGTGGAGAGGAGGGGCGGGGCGAGTCGCTGGAGGTTCGGTTCAGGGGTCATCGCTGGGGTCCGGGATGCATGCCCTCCCCACAGCAATTACCGCGCCAAACCGGCGGGTGTGCCTATGTCCATGTTTATGCGGGGTATTTTTGCGCGGGCGCGGTGGGTGTCAGCGCGGGGCGATGTGCGGCGTCGTGCCGTATCGCGCATTTGTCGGGAATCCGACCAGGAACGCTGGCGGGATTCGGCGATGGCGGGACTATCGGGGCATTGCTGTTTCAGGTCTCCGCATAGGACCCTCCCGAGAGGTGGACCCGCGCGGCGGCGTTCAACAGGGTACGTACTTCCAGGGCATCCAATTCCGGAAAGCGGTCCTGTATCGCCCGGGCCGCCCAGTAGTCCAGCGACCCGCCCATGGCCACGGCCTCGGGCCCGTAGAAAGGGGCGATGCAACTAACCACATCCGGAAATATCTTCCTGAGTTGCGCGTTGGTACGCCGCTCGGACTGGGCGGCGGGGAGCACATCGGCGTTGTTCATGGGCTGGGTTTCTCCTGGGGGATGAATCCACTTTCGGAATTTCGCCCCTGGGGCTTTAATGTTTTTGGGTCAGACATTGACCCAGGTCAGGTTTATTCCCTCCCCTGGCTTTGTCCGGCCCGGCCGGGCATGCTTGCGGGCATCGACGGAACCAGCCGGGCCAGACCCGCCAGCAAGGAGCATCGCCATGCGCCACAACAGCCTCACGCGCCATGCCCAGACGCTACTGGGTTTCATCGAGTTCCTTGGCCTGGCGGTGATCACGGCGGCCACGGTGGTGGCGGGGGTGGGGGAGGTGGGGATCATGCTGGCGGCGGGGGTGGTCACCCTGGCGGACCTGCTGCTGCTGTTCCTGTACCTGGAGATCCTGGCCATGGTCGGGCTGTATTTCGAGTCCGGCAAATTACCGGTGCGCTTTCCCCTCTACATTGCCATCGTCGCCCTGGCGCGCTATCTGGTGCTGGACATGAAGAACCTGGATGAATGGCGCATCCTGGGCGTTTCCGCCGCCATCCTGCTGCTCACCCTGGCGGTGCTGGCGATCCGCTACGGCCACATCAAGCTGGCGTATGGCGACAAGGAATAAGGGGGCGACAAGGAATAAAGGGGCGACAAGGAATAAGCACGGCGCCGGACCCGCGCCAGCGCCGCAACGCCCTGCCCAGCCAAGCTTTCGCGTGGCCTGGCTGTATTGGCTCAAGCTCGGCTTCATCTCCTTCGGCGGCCCCGCCGGGCAGATCGCGATGATGCATCAGGAGCTGGTGGAGAAACGCCGCTGGATCTCCGAGCAGCGCTTCCTGCATGCCCTCAACTACTGCATGGTGCTGCCCGGGCCGGAGGCCCAGCAGCTGGCCATCTACATCGGCTGGCTGCTGCACCGCACCTGGGGCGGCATCATCGCCGGCACCCTGTTCGTGCTGCCCTCGCTGTTCATCCTGGCGGCGCTCACCTATGTGTATCTGGCCTTCGGCGACGTCACTTTCGTCCAGGGCATCTTCAACGGCATCAAGCCGGCGGTGGTGGCCATCGTCGTGTTCGCTGCCTGGCGCATCGGTTCCCGGGCCCTGAAGAACCCGCTGCTGTGGGCCATGGCGGCCTTATCTTTCATCGCTATCTTCGCCCTCAAGGTGCCCTTTCCCTACATCGTGCTGGCGGCCGGCGTGCTGGGTTTCATCGGCGGCAAGGTCTGGCCCGACAAGTTCAAGGTGGGGGGCGGCCATGGTGCCTCGGACAAGGACTATGGCCCGGCCCTGATCGACGACGACACGCCGCCGCCGCCCCACACGAAGTTCAATCCCCGGCGTTTGGCCGTGCTGCTGGCGACGGGGCTGGTGCTCTGGGGCGGCGCCATGGCCCTGTTGCCCGCGGGCACCCTGTACGACATGGGCAGCTTCTTCACCCGGGCCGCCCTGGTCACCTTCGGCGGCGCCTACGCCGTGCTGCCCTACGTCTATCAGGGTGGGGTGGAGCATTACCAGTGGCTCACCGCCACCCAGATGATCGACGGCCTGGCCCTGGGCGAGACCACGCCGGGACCGCTGATCATGGTGGTGTCCTTCGTCGGTTTCGTCGGTGCCTGGACCAAGCAGATCTTCGGCCCGGACGCCCTGCTGCTGGCCGGCTGCGCCGGGGCCGCGGTGGCCACCTTCTTCACCTTTCTGCCCAGCTTCGTCTTCATCTTGGCCGGCGCGCCCCTGGTGGAAGCCACCCACGGCGACCTCAAGTTCACCGCGCCGCTGACCGGGATAACGGCGGCCGTGGTGGGGGTGATCCTCAACCTGGCCCTGTTCTTCGGCTGGCATGTGCTGTGGCCCCAGGCCAGCGAGGCGGCACCGTTCTCCGGCGGCTTCGAGTGGTTCTACGCCCTGATCTCGGTGGCGGCCTTCCTCGCCCTGTGGAAGTACCAGCAGGACATCATGAAGGTCATCGCCGCCTGCGCCGTGCTGGGCCTGGCCTACACCTTCGCCCTCGGCGCCTGATTGGCTGGGGCGGGTTGCGCGGGCTTGTAGGTCGGTCCTCGGCCGGGGAGGTGTCGCCCTGAAGGGCGGCCCCCAGTGGGTGACGCGGGCATGTGGGTCGGCCTTCAGG
>JBGSHR010000359.1:0-1991 GCA_041752155.1 Thiobacillaceae bacterium
CCCGGTGCAGGATCACGTCCTCCAGCAACAGCACCCGGCCGCCCTGGGCGGTGCTGACGGTGATCAGGGCGTTGGCCATGCCCGCCACCTGGTCCCCGTCGCGCAGCACGAACAGGCGGCCCAGGGCCGGATGGGCCAGGATCAGGGAGAGGCCAGCCAGCTGTTTCGCCCGCTCCGGGACGAAGTCGCTCTCCAGGGTGAACAGCTCCGCCAGCAGGTCGGCCATGGGCTCCAGGTCGGCGGCGGTGGCGAAGTCGATGCGGGTGGTCATGGGGGTGTCCTGTGGTGGCGTGTTTGGGGCAAGGGTACCGATCCGGTCCGAAAACCGCACCGTCATTCCGGCGCACGCCGGAATCCAGAGGTGTATTGGACTGGACACCGGCCTGTACCCGCAAGGGGCAGGCCGAGGTTGTAAAGCCGCTAAAGCGGCAACAACCTCGCACCGCCGGTGTGACGAACTTCAAACTATTGTTCGGGCCCGAATCACTCCTGCGCCGGCACCCCCAGGTCCAGCCCCCCCAGGTCCAGGCCCCGAAACACCGAGCAGCGCTTGAACGCCTCCAGGCTGGGGGGCAGCCGCTTCTGGTGGCAGTACTTGGCCACCAGCTTGGCCAGGCCCTTGATGTCGCGCCCGGAGGCGGTGGGGAACAGGGCCGCCAGCTGGTCCAGCAGGGCGTCGTCCACCGCCAGCTGGAACTGCTCGGTCATCACCCGCCAGATGCGGCGCCGGGCCTCGGGGCCGGGCGGGTGGTATTTGATCAAGGCGATGCAGCGGGAAACGATGGCCTCGTCGATGTCGTCCACCCGGTTGGTGGTGAGGAACAACAGGCCGTTGAAGTACTCCAGCACCCGCAGGAACACCCCCACCACGGCGTTGGTGGCGATGTTGTCGTCGCGCCGGCGGATGTACACGTCGGCCTCGTCGATGAGCATCACCGCGCCCCAGCGCTGGGCCCGGGTGAGCACGTCTTTCAAGGCCGTCTCCATGGCCGCCACGTTCAGGCCCAGCTGGCCGGAATGCACCCGGTACAGGGGGCGGCGGATGATCTCGGCATAGACCTCGGCGGTGAGGGTCTTGCCCACCCCGGCCGGGCCGGCGCACAGCACCGTGGTGCCGCCGGACTTGCCGGCGATGATGTCGTCCATGAGCACGTCCATCTCGGCGGTGAGGATGTCGATGAGGTCGGTCTGCTCCTCCGGCAGGATGAGCTTCTGCTTCAGCTCCGGCTGGTAGGCGTAGGGCGCCAGGTCGTGCACATGCACCCACACGTAGTGGTGCAGCTCCAGGTGGAACATGAGGATGTGGAAGTGCACCGGCAACTGGGTGAAAAGGCCCTTGGGGATGCCCGCCTGGAGCGCCTCCACCTCGTCGTCGGACTTGTAGCGCAGGCTCTTGGTGGCCCGGCGCAGATAGGGGCCGAGGATGTCGCCGCTGGCGTCCAGGGCCAGCACCCGCTCGCTGAGTATCCCTTCGTCGTTCACCAGGCGCGCCGCGCCGCCGCTGGAGGACAGCACCACCACGTCCTTGCGCGACCAGTCCGTGTCCCGGTGGGAGGCGGTGGGGTTCTCGGCGTAGTAGCCGGTGCCGCTGCCGGAGAACTGGGCGCCGTAGCGGGCGCGCCAGTCGAAATAGCGCTCGGCGGTGGCGTCGTAGGCCTGGATCAGCTCCGGCGTCTCCTTGAGATAGCCCTTGGCGACGAAGATCTCGGCGATGGTGCGGTTGCCCAGGTCGCGGGGCAGGATCATCACCGTGGCGTTGGCCAGCTTGCCCCGGGCGTTGGCCTTCAGCTCGATCAGCACCCGCCCGGTCTCCTCGCTGGAGGCCGGCGTGTAGTCCAGGCGCGCCACCACCCAGGCCATGGGCTTGCCGTTGATGCCGGCGGAAAACAGCCAGCCGCGGATGGCGTCTTGCACCAGATAGCGGGCGATGGCCGGCACCAGCAGCTCCAGGCTGTCGCCGTCGAAGCGCTCGCCCGCGCCGTTCATGGCCT
>JBGSHR010000360.1:0-1747 GCA_041752155.1 Thiobacillaceae bacterium
CGGCCAGACCCAGGGCCAGCGACGCGGGCCAGTCCGCCCCCTGGATGGCCACAGCCAAGGCGGTACCCAGGAAGGCGGCGGGCAAGGTGCGCAAGCCCCACAACAAGGCCGCCCCCAGGGCCAGGCCCGCTGGCGGCCAAAAAATCACCGGCGCCATGGCTGACCCCAGCAAGACATAGGCCAACCAACCGGAGGCGAAACACAACCCCGCTGTGATCAACAGGGTCGGGTTGCGTCCGAGAGGATGCAAGCCAGACACCAGACCTGGCAGCGAGACCGGGCCCGGACGCACGGCCTGCCCCGAATCCATGGCGCGCCCCGTACTCACGATGGACGCAGCGCCGACTTGGGCCGGAAGGCCTTGACCACCTCTTCCCGGGTCTCCAGATAGGGCCCGCCGATCAGGTCGATGCCGTAGGGCACGGCGGCGAACACCCCGTCCAGGGTCTCCTTGATGGCCTTGGGCTGGCCCGGCAGATTGAGGATCAGGCAGGCGCCCCGCGTCACCCCCACCTGGCGCGAGAGGATGGCGGTGGGCACGTACTTCAGACTTACCGCCCGCATCTGCTCGCCGAAGCCGGGCAGCACCTTGTCGGCCACCGCCAGGGTGGCCTCCGGCGTCACGTCCCGGGGCGCGGGGCCGGTGCCGCCGGTGGTGAGCACCAGGCAGCATGCGCCGGCCAATTCCTTCAAGGCGGCCTCGATGACCGGCTGCTCGTCCGGAATCAGGCGTTCTATAAAGACGACAGGGTTGTGCAGAGCCCCGGTCAGCCATTCCTTCAAGGCCGGCAGCCCCTTGTCCTCATAAACCCCGGTGCTGGCCCGGTCGCTGATGGAGACGAGGCCGATGGTGACGGGCTGGTACATGCGTGCGCTTCCTTTTTGCCGACGAGCAAAACAATATGATCGGATTGGATCATAAGTTTGAGGAGATCGATCATGGGCCGTCTTGTTTATCGCGCCTGGCTGCTGCTTGCACTGAGCTTGGCCCTGAGCGCCCCGGTCCGGGCAGATCCGCCCGCCGGCTACCCCTTCCTCGGCCACGACGCCGGCCTGGCCCAATCCAAGGCAAACGGCAAGCCCATCATGCTGTACTTCGGCCGTTACGGCTGCGCCTGGTGCGACCACGTCAACAGCAAGACCTTCTCTGATCCGGGCCTGAAGCAACTGTTCTCCGACAACTACGTGCTGATCTACGTGGACGCCGAGGGCGGCAAACGCCTGCGCCTGCCCAGCGGCGAGCGTGTCAGCGAGGCGGAACTGGGCGCCCGCCTGGGGGCCTTCGCCACGCCCCTGTTCGTGTTCATGACCCCGGAAGGCCGGGTGGTGGCCAAGATCCCCGGCTTCAAGACCGTGGCCGACTTCCAGGACTACGACCGCTACGTGCGCGGCAAACACTACGAAACCCAGACCCTGGCGCAATTCCTGGGGAGCAAGAAATGAGGCGGGAGGCCGGCATGGACGCCCGTTGCGGCTGGCACGCCTCCCTCGATACGGCGCCAGGCGCCTACTCGGGACGAACGGGCTGGGTGCACCAAGGCGAACGGTCTTCCAGCAAACCAGCCAACCGTCCGTTCGTGCTGAGTGCCTTGCGCAGCAAGGTGTATCGAAGCATGCGCGCCCTGCTCCTGCTGCTCCTGGCCGCCCCGACCCTGGCCCAAGGCCCAACCCCGCCGCAATTCCAGGCGGCCCAGGAGGTGAGCCCGGCGCGGCCCGGCGTGTTCCATCACCTGGACGCCAGCGGGCG
>JBGSHR010000361.1:0-6853 GCA_041752155.1 Thiobacillaceae bacterium
GGAGACAGCGCGACAGCACCGTCACCGGCACCTTGTGGGGATCGGTGGTGGCGAGGATGAACACGACGTGGGCCGGCGGCTCCTCCAGGGTCTTCAACATGGCGTTGAAGGCGCTCTTGGAGAGCATGTGCACCTCGTCGATGATGTACACCTTGTAGCGCCCGGAGGTGGGCGTGTACTGGGCGCCCTCCAGGATTTCGCGCATGTTGTCGACGCCGGTGTTGGAGGCGGCGTCGAGTTCGATCAGGTCGACGAAGCGGCCGCCGTCGATCTCCGTGCAGGCGCCGCACACGCCGCACGGCTCCGGGGTCACGCCGCCTTCGCAGTTGAGGCATTTGGCGAGGATGCGCGCCAGGGTGGTCTTGCCCACGCCGCGCGTGCCGGTGAACAGGTAGGCGTGGTGCAGGCGGCCCTGGGTCAGGGCGTTGGACAGGGCGCGCACCACGTGCTCCTGGCCGACCAGCTGGGAGAAATTACGGGGGCGCCACTTGCGGGCGAGGACTTGATGGCTCATCCGGGCTCGGGCGCGTCAGTAATTGAAGCCGAGACGGATCTGGTGGAAGTTGATCGTATCGTTGGGCATGGCGGTGTTGGCGTTGGACAGGTGCTGGAAGCGATAGCCCAGCTCGTAGCGCCCCTTGTCGCCCAGTTTCCAGCCGAAACCGACGTGGTCGCCGAAGCTGAAGCGGCTGCCGAACACGCGCTGGTTGTCGATGCGGTCATGGGACAGGAGATGGGCGCCGATGGCGCCTTCCCAATAGAAGTTGCCGTGCTTGGCGTTGAGCCGGAATACCGGGGTGACGCCCAGGTCCCACACGTTGCGGCCGCCGGGCTCGTTGCCCTGCCAGTAGCCCAGGCCGATTTCCCAGAAGCCGGTGGCGTTCCAGTTCTCGCCCACGGGCCATTGCTTGTTCCAGTCCCAGCGGGCGGTGACGCGCGCCATGTCGGTGTTTTTGCCGTTCCCCAACTCGATGCTGGAGCCATTCACGGCCTGGGCGGTCTGCCCCGTGAGCAGTCCGAAACCGATAAGCAGGGCGCCAAGAATTCGCCTAATCAATTTCAACTCCTGCTGTTGCTGGAAATATGGGGGGTGGCGAGCCTGACCCCCGGCACTGGCATCGGCCACTTTGGCTGCTTCCTTCCGGACCTGACCAGATTGGCGGCTTAGCCATGCGGGGAGACCCGCCACGCGGCATTCTACCTCAGGCCCGGGGGGGACGGTATGCGGCGCAGCGCGAAGAGGGCCTCACTGATCCTCCAGCGGCGGCGCCACCCGGCGCAAGCGCACGGCCTCGGCCAGTTGCCGCAGCAGGGGCTCGGTGGCGTCCCAGGCGATGCAGGCGTCGGTGATGGACAGGCCGTAGACCAGCTCCTTGCCGGGCAGCAGGTCCTGGCGGCCGGGGTTGAGGTGGCTCTCGATCATCACCCCGACGATGCGCCTGTCGCCGGCCGCGAGCTGGCCCGCCACGTCGTGGCCCACATCGATCTGGCGCTGGTACTGCTTGCTGGAATTGGCGTGGGACAGGTCGATCATCACCTGCTGGCGCAGGCCGGCGGCGGCCAGTTCGGCGCAGGCGGCGGTGACGCTCTGGGCGTCGTAATTGGGTTGCCTGCCGCCGCGCAGGATGATGTGGCAATCCTCGTTGCCGGCGGTCTTGAACACCGCCACGTGGCCGGACTTGGTGATGGAGACGAAATGGTGGCGCGCGGCGGCGGCCTTGATGGCGTCCACGGCGATGCGCAGGTTGCCGTCGGTGCCGTTCTTGAAGCCTACCGGGCAGGACAGGCCGGAGGCCAGCTGGCGGTGGGATTGGGATTCGGTGGTGCGGGCGCCGATGGCGCCCCAGGCCACCAGGTCGGCGATGTACTGGGGCGAGACCAGGTCCAGGAACTCGGTGCCGCAGGGCAGGCCCAGCTCGTTGATGTCCAGCAGCAGCTTGCGCGCCAGGCGCAGGCCCTCATTGATGTCGAAGCTCTCGTCCAGGTGGGGGTCGTTGATCAGCCCTTTCCAGCCCACGGTGGTGCGGGGCTTCTCGAAATACACCCGCATCACCACGATCAGGTCGTGCTCCAGTTCCTTGGCCAGGGGCTTGAGCTTTTTGGCGTATTCCAGGGCGGCCTTGGTGTCGTGGATGGAGCAGGGGCCCACCACCACCACCAGGCGGTCGTCGGCGCCGCGCAACACGTCGTGGACGCGGTTGCGGGCCTGGAAGGTGGTGTTGAGGGCGGTTTCGCTCGCCTTCAGTTCGCGCATGACCTGCATGGGGGCGAGCAGTTCGTCGCCTTGCTCGATGCGGGTGTCGTCGGTGCGGATGGCCGCCATGGTGTGTACTCCTGTTCGCTGTGCCTGTGCTAAACGAAACCGCCCTAAACGAAAAAACCGCCAGGGTGCTGGCGGTTTCTCGGGGATGCCGTGTAACGCGAGTGCGTCAACGCCTCCCGGCCGCCTGGGGCTGGGAGGTAAATCGAAAAAAGCGCTGACGAATCATCTTCATACGCGCCGGATGCTAACAGACGCCATGCCCCGCAACAAGGCGAAGCGGGGCGCGTCAGGCCGGCATCGCCACCTTGGGCAGGCGATCCAGGGCCGCTTCGATCTCGTGCTCCGGATAGGCGTAATCCTCCAGCTGGCCGGAGAAATAGCGGTCGTAGGAGGCCATGTCGAAATGGCCGTGGCCGGACAGGTTGAAGAACAGCACCTTGGGCTCGCCGCTCGCCTTGCAGCGCAGGGCCTCGTCCATGCAGGCGCGGATGGCGTGGCAGGACTCGGGGGCGGGGATGATGCCCTCGGCCCGGGCGAAGGCCACGCCGGCCTCGAAGGTGGCTACCTGGGGCACCGCCACCGCCTCGATCAGCCGCTCGTGGTAGAGCTGGGACACCAGGGGCGAGTCGCCGTGGTAGCGCAGGCCGCCGGCGTGGATGCCGGGGGGCATGAAGTCGTGGCCCAGGGTGTACATCAGCATCAGCGGCGTCATGCCGATGGCGTCGCCGAAGTCGTAGGCGTAATGGCCCTTGGTGAGGGTTGGGCAGGAGGTGGGCTCCGCCGCCACCAGGCGCAGGTTCTGTGCCCTGGCGTCCCCCGCCGCCTTGTCGGCCAGGAAGGGGAAGGCGGTGCCGGCGAAGTTGGAACCGCCGCCGCAGCAGGCGAACACCATGTCCGGGTATTCGCCCACCTTCTCGAACTGCTTCTTGGCCTCCAGGCCGATCACGGTCTGGTGGTGGCACACGTGGTTGAGCACCGAGCCCAGGGCGTAATTGGTATCCGGCCGGCTGGCGGCCTCCTCCACCGCCTCGGAGATGGCGATGCCCAGGCTGCCGTTGGACTCCGGGTCCAGTTCCAGGATCTTGCGGCCGGACACGGTGTTGGGCGTCGGACTGGCGAACACCTCGGCGCCCCAGGTCTGCATCATGGAGCGGCGATACGGCTTCTGCTCGTAGGAGATCTTCACCATGTAGACGCGCACGTCGATGCCGAACATCTGCCCGGCCAGCGCCAGGGAGCAGCCCCACTGGCCGGCGCCGGTTTCGGTGGCCAGGCGCTTGATGCCGGCCTGGGCGTTGTAATAAGCCTGGGGGATGGAGGTGTTGACCTTGTGGGAGCCGGCCGGGGAAACGCCCTCGTACTTGTAGTAGATCTTGGCCGGGGTGCCCAGGGCAGCTTCCAGGCGATGGGCGCGGAACAAGGGCGTGGGGCGATACATGCGATAGGCCTCGCGCACCGGCTCGGGAATGGGGATCCAGCGTTCACCGGAGACTTCCTGCTCGATCAGGGCCATGGGAAAGAGGGGCGCCAGAGCCTCGGGGCCGATGGGCTTGCCGTCCGGACCCAGGGGCGGCGCCGGCTTGTTGGGCATGTCCGCCACCACGTTGTACCAATGGGTGGGAATATCGGCTTCGTCGAGCAGGATCTTGGTTTGCGGCATGTCAGTCTCCAGGTGTTGTCGCGTTTGTTTTCTTGTCCGCCGCCGCGACGGTGACACCACAACCACGGCAACGGCAGCGGGCAATATACTCGTCACGCCAGCCACAGGAAAACCGCCATGAAGCCTCTCGATCTCACCGAACACACCCTGGAGTCCCGCGACGAATACCAGGGCCGCCTGCTGCACGTGAAGAAAGACCGGGTGCGCCTGCCCAACGGCGCCGAGTCCACCCGGGAATACATCGTCCATCCCGGCGCGGCGGTGATCCTGCCCATTTTCGAAAACGGCGACATCCTGCTGGAACGCCAGCACCGCTACCCCCTGCACCGGGACTTCCTGGAACTGCCCGCCGGCAAGTTCGATCCGGACGAGACGGAACTGGCCTGCGCCCAGCGCGAGCTCCAGGAAGAGACCGGCTACCTCGCTTTGCAATGGCGCGAGCTACCCACCTTCTATCCCTGCATCGGCTATGCCAACGAGCGCCTGGTCTACTTCCTGGCCGAGGAACTCCATTTCAGCGGCGAGAACATGGACGAGGACGAATTCCTGGAGATCCTGCGCGTGCCCTGGAACGAGGCCATGGCCATGGTGGGCGACGGCAGGATCAACGAGGCGAAGACGGTGATGGGGTTGTTGTGGTTTGAGCGGTTTGGGGGGCGGTAACGTGGTTCGCAGTTGTGTCGGGCTCAAGCCGCCTTCGCCAGATCGAACTCCGTGTGGATGCGGTCGAACGGTACGAACAGCAAGCCGTCGGCATCCTTCTCGATCAGGCCCCGTTCCATCAGCGCCGCCACATCCCGATGCACCGCGCTGGCATCCCGATCCAGCAGGCGCGCCAGGGGCCGCAAGCCGCATGGCCCGGCTTTTTGCAGTTCTTGCAGGACGCCCCAGCGCGCGGGGGTGAGCAGGCGAAACAGGCTGGCGGGCGACTCGAAGCTCATGAATTCGCCGGCATAACCTCCGGCATCCCAGGCCTGGGCGAACCGTTGTCCCGCCTGTTCCAGCGCGGCCATGGCATCGGCCTCGATCCTGATGGTCAGCGTTCTCATGATTCCCTCCTTTGTGTGGCGGAACGGAGTTAGACAACAAAATCAGGCATGCGCCAGCGCATGCACCTCCGCCAGCCGCTCCCCCAAATTCGTCTCCGCCATTTTCAAATCATAAGCCGCCTGAAGATTGAGCCAGTATTGGGGGGTCTGATCGAAGGCGCGTCCGAACAGCAAGGCCAGTTCCGCCGTGACCGGGCGTGTGCCCTTGATGACATGGGAAATCCGCATGGCCGAGACGCCGATGGCACGGGCGAACTCGGCTTGGGAGATGCCCATTTCGGTCAGGGTTTCGCTCAGGAACTCGCCTGGGTGAATGGCCGGCAGCTTGTTTTTAGACATCGTGAATTCCTTAGTGGTAATCGACGATTTCCACGTCGAGGGCATCGCCGTTCTCGAACCGGAAACAGACGCGCCACTGGTCGTTGATGCGGATGCTCCATTGCCCGGCGCGGTCGTGGGCCAGGGCTTCCAGCCTGTTGGACGGCGGCAGGCGCAAATCCTCAATGCGTGTGGCGCTATCCAACTGGGTCAAGCGCATCGCGGCGCGCTTGAGGATGTCCGGCGGCAGTCGCCGCGACTTGCCCGTGGCGAAAAACCGTTCCGTTTCTGAGCAGACGAAGTTGCGAATCATGCAGGCAACATAAACATATTGTTTATGTTGGTCAAGGCGACAATGGCACGGGTCGCACCCTAGCGCCCTAGCGCGGATGGCTAGCCTGGGTCAGTGTTCCCGTCGTCACGTGTGTGCCTGATAAACTGCCTCTCACCCCGGACTTCCTCATCCCCACCATGGCCCTCGCCACCCTGGAACAACTCGCCGCCGCCGTCCGCGCCTTCGGGCAGGAACGGGACTGGCAGCTGTATCACACCCCCAAGAATCTCACCGCCGCGCTGATCGTCGAGGCGGCGGAGCTGGTGGAGCCGTTCCAGTGGCTGACCCCGGAGCAGAGCCTGAATCTGCCGCCGGACAAGCATGAGGCGGTGCGCCAGGAGATGGCCGACGTGCTGATCTACCTGGTGAGCCTGGCCAACTGCCTGGAGGTGGACCTGCTCAAGGCCGCCGAGGACAAGCTGGCCATCAACGCCGCCAAGTACCCGGTGGACAAGGCCCGGGGCTCCTGCGCCAAATCCCACGAACTCTGAATCGAATACCCCATGAGCTACTACCAGCACCACCTGTTCTTCTGCCTCAACGTGCGCGAGGACGGCGCCGCCTGCTGCACCAACCACAACGCCGAGGCCCTGTTCGAATACGCCAAGAAGAAGGCCAAGCAACTGGGCTTGCACGGCCAGGGTGGCGCCTGTCGCATCAATCGAGCCGGCTGCATGGACCGTTGCGCCGAGGGCCCGGTGTGCGTGGTGTATCCCGACGCGGTCTGGTACACCTTCGTGGATGAGGCAGACATCGACGAGATCCTGGAATCCCACCTGCGCGATGGCCGGGTGGTGGAGCGGCTGAAGATATGAGCCCCCTTCTCCCGCAGGCGGGATATCCAGCGACTTGGCTGGCGTTTTTTGCCGGCCTAGTCGAATGGCGAGTTGTTTCACCAGAAGGGCCGGGGATGAGGGCGCTTGCATCACCCTATGAATATCCGGATACCCCCTCACCCCAACCCCTCTCACCTGCGATGACGATGTCCCGCCTGCGGGAGAGGGGCTAAACGGCCTGCGCGCATGAAATCCCACAAACTGCGCATCAAGGGCCCGGCCGGCTACATCGAAACCGTGGTGGAAGAGCCGGCGGGTGAACCCCGGGGCCTGGCCCTGATCGCCCATCCCCATCCCCTCAAGGGCGGCAGCCTGGACAACAAGGTGGCCTGGACCCTGGCGCGGGCGGCCCTGGCCTGCGGGCTGGTGGCGGTGCGCCCCAACTTCCGCGGC
>JBGSHR010000362.1:0-1620 GCA_041752155.1 Thiobacillaceae bacterium
GGCCAGGCCCGCCAGCACGGTGAGCGGCGTGCGAAGATCGTGCGAGAGCGCAGACAGCAGACCGTTGCGCAGGCGCTCGGATTCCATCCGAACCAGGGCATCCTGCGCCACCTCCACGAAATGCACCCGCTCCAGGGCCAGGGCGATCTGCCCAGCCAGGGTTTCCAGCAAGCGAGCCTGTTCCGGCAGGAACAGCAGCCGCTTCTGGCTCGGCTCCAGGGCCAGTACGCCGCGCGTGCGCATCGGCGCTTTCAGCGGCAGGTAGTACATGGGCGCGCCGGCCAGACTCTGGGTGCCCATCCCGGCAGGTTGCTGGTGGTCGTAGACCCACTGGGCGATGGCCGGGTCCAGCGGCAGCTCCTTGTGGTCGGGCAAAGAGCTCGGCGAATGCAGTTTCTCCTGGGCGTCCGGCAGCAGGAAGCAGGCTTTCGCCTGGAACAGGCTTTCCAGATGGTGCCGGGCCGTCTCCACGATCTGCTCGGCCATCAGGGCGCCGGCCAGTTCCTTGCCCAGTTCGTTGAGCGCCCGCGTGCGGCGCTCCCGGTACATGGCGATGCGCGCCTGGTAGCGCAGGTTGGCGGCGAGTGTGCTGATGGTGAGCGCCACCGCCAGCATGATGAAGAAGGTCAGCAGATAACGGGTATCGGCGACGGTGAACGAAAGCTGGGGGGCAACGAAGAAGAAGTCGAAGCCCAGCACGCTGAGCACGGATCCCAGGATGGCCGGCCCCCGCCCGTAGCGCGCGGCCACCCAGACCACCCCCACCAGATAGAACATGATCAGGTTGGCCAGATCGAAATAAGGCAACACCAGCTTGGCCAGCACAGTGGTCAGGGCACAGATGCCACCGGCCCAGGCATACCCTTGCAGCTTCCGCCCAGGCGCCGGTTCCAGCTCCAGATCGAGCGGCATGGCGACCACTTCGCCAGCGGGTGCCTCCTCCTCCTCGTGGGCCACCACGTAGACATCCACGTCGCGGGCCAGCGCGGAAAGCCGATCCGACAAGGGCGCGCGCAGCATCCGCGACAGCCCGGTACGCAAGCTCTTGCCCACCACCAGCTTGGAGACGTTGCGGCTGATGGCATAGGCCAGCAGGGTCTGGGCGTCCTTCTGGCCGGCAAGGGTGGCAGTCTCCGCACCCAGCTCGCGGGCCAGCGCCAGGGTCCTGAGTATCTTCTCGCGGTTGGCCTCGGACAGGCGCTGCAGCTGGGGCGTTTCCACGTAGACGGCGATCCAGTCGGCGTGCAGGTCCCCCGCCAGCCGGGCCGCGGCACGCACCAGGCGGTCGCCGCCAGCGCCCGGGCCGACGCAGACCAGCAGGCGTTCCTTCGCCTGCCACACTGTCTCGATGGCCTGGTCGGTGCGGTACTCGCGCATCTGCGCGTCCACCCGGTCGGCGGTGCGGCGCAGGGCCAGTTCCCGCAGCGCAATCAGGTTGCCCTTGCGGAAGAAGTTGCGGATGGCGCGTTCGGCCTGGTGCGGCAGGTAGACCTTGCCTTCCTTCATCCGCTGCAGCAGTTCGTCCGGCGTCAGGTCCACCAGCGCGACTTCGTCGGCCTGCTCGAACACCCGGTCCGGCAGGGTCTCGCGCACCTGGATGCCGGTGATGCCGCCGACGAT
>JBGSHR010000363.1:0-2791 GCA_041752155.1 Thiobacillaceae bacterium
GCGCCCTTGGCCGCCCGCACCGCCATCAGCACCGCCTCGGCCAGGGCGGATGCGCCGTCGTAGAGGGAGGCGTTGGACACCTCCAGGCCGGTGAGGCTGGCCATCATGGTCTGGTATTCGTACAGCAGTTGCAGGGTGCCCTGGCTGGCCTCGGCCTGATAGGGCGTGTAGGCGGAATAGAACTCGCCGCGGGTGACGATCTGCCAGACCGCCGCGGGGATATGGTGCTCGTAGGCGCCGGCGCCGAGGAAGCAGGAATAGAAGCCGTCCTGGGCCGCCCGGGCATGGGTCAGGCGGGTGACCGCCATCTCGCTCAGGGCTTCGGGCACGCCGGCCAATCCGGCGCAATCCAGCTCGGGGGGGATCTCGTCGAACAGGGCGGCGATGGAGGGCGCGCCTATGCTTTCCAGCATGGCGGCGATGTCGGGTTTGGTGTGGGGGATGAAGGGCATGTTGAATAGGCTCAAGGGGCAAGGGACAAGGGGCAAGGAAAGGCGGAGCAGTGGGTTTTCCTTGCCCCTTGCCCCTTGAACCTTGCCCCTTTCATCAATGGGCTTCCGATTCCACGTGGGCGGTGTAGGCCGCCGCATCCATAAGACCCTCAAGCTCGGCAGCGTTGGCCGGCTTGAGCTTGAACATCCAGGCGGCGTAGGGGTCCTGGTTGATGCTCTCGGGGGCGGCTTCCACCGCCTCGTTTACCGCCACCACTTCGCCAGCGATGGGGGCGTAGACGTCGGAAGCGGCCTTGACCGATTCCACCACGGCGCATTCCTCGCCGGTGGCGAGCTGGCGGCCCACCGTGGGGTTCTCCACGAACACCATGTCGCCGAGCAGGTCCTGGGCATGGTGGGTGATGCCCACGGTGACCGTGCCGTCGGCTTCCAGGCGGGCCCACTCGTGGGATTTGGCGTATTTCAGATCAGCGGGGATAGACATTTTCTGTTCCTAGTTGAGTTCAAACCAAAGCCTGGCCATTGCGCACAAAGGGGTATTTCACCACAAGGGCGCGCATGCGTTTATCGCGAATTTCCACTTCCACCGTGTCGCCCAGCGCCACCCCCGCCGGCACCCGGGCCAGGGCGATGGACAGGTTGAGGGTGGGCGAGAAGGAACCGCTGGTGATCTCGCCTTCGCCCTGGGGGGTGAACACCTTCTGATGGCCGCGCAGCACGCCCCGGTCCAGCAGCTTGAGGCCCACCAGCTGCTTGTCGCGCGGCAGGCGCAGCAGGGCGTCCTTGCCGATGAAGTCCCGCTCGGACTTCAGGTCCACGGTCCAGGCCAGGCCGGATTCCAGGGGGGTGGTGGCGGCGTCCATGTCCTGGCCGTACAGGTTCATGCCCGCCTCCAGGCGCAGGGTGTCCCGAGCGCCCAGGCCGCAGGGCTTGACGCCGGCCTCCAGCAGGGCCTGCCAGAAGAACGGCGCGGCCTTGGCCGGAATCATGATCTCGAAGCCGTCCTCGCCGGTGTAGCCGGTGCGGGCCACGAACATCTCCCCCACCAGGGCCGCGCTGAAGGGCTTCATGGTGCGGGTCAGCTCCTCGCTGCCGGGCATGGCCTGCCACAGCCTGGCCTCGGCCTGGGGGCCCTGCACGGCGATCATGGCCAGGTCCCGGCGCGGCTTGATCTCCAATTCTGGAGCCAGCTTGTCGCGCTGGGTCTCCATCCAGGCCAGGTCCTTGTCGGCGCAGCCGGCGTTGACCACCAGGCGGAACCAGGATTCGTTCAGGTAATAGATGATCAGGTCGTCCACCACGCCGCCGCCCTCGTGCAGCATGCAGGTGTAGAGGGCCTTGCCGGTGGTCTGGAGTTTGTCCACGTTGTTGGCCACCAGCTGCTTGAGGAAGGCGCGCACGCCCTCGCCTCTCAGGTCCACCGGCAGCATGTGGGAGACGTCGAACATGCCGGCGTCGCGCCGCACGATGTGGTGCTCCTCGATCTGGGAACCATAGTGGATGGGCATTTCCCAGCCGGAGAAGTCCACCAGCTTGGCGTTGGCCTCACGGTGCTTCTGGTTGAAGGGGGTTTGTTTCAGCATGATTTTTCCCTATTCAGCCGTCATTCCGGCGGGGGTTTCTGGATGCCGGCCTGCGCCGGCATGACGATCAAACTGCACCTCTTCGGCGTAGTAGGAAGAGCGCACCAACGGCCCGGCCTTGACCCAGGTGAAGCCCAGTTCCCGCGCGGTGGTTTCGTATTCGGCGAATTCCTCCGGCGGCACATAGCGGGTCACCGGCAGATTCTCCAGGGTGGGGCGCAGGTATTGGCCAAGGGACAGGCGCTGGACGCCGGCGCCACGCAGATCCTGCATCACCTGGATCACCTCCGCCCGGGTCTCGCCCAGGCCGAGCATGAGGGCGGACTTGGCCTCGATGCCGGGCAGATGGGCGGCGATCTCCAGCAGCGCCAAGGAGCGTTCGTATTTGGCCCCCTTGCGCGCCGACGGGTACAGGCGCGGCACGGTTTCCATGTTGTGACCCCAGATCAGATCGCGGCGGATACCTGCCGGCAGGGCGGCCAGGGTGTCGCTGAACAGGGAGGCGGCCTCGGCCTGGACCCGGCGGAAATCCGGGGTGAGGAATTCCACCCCCATGTCGGGCTTGCCCAGGCGCAACGACTTCAGGGTCTCGGCGAAGCAGCCGGCGCCGCCGTCGGCCAGGTCGTCCCGGTTCACCGAAGTGAGCACCACGAAGTTCAGACCCATTTCCAGGCAGGCCTGGGCCACCCGGCGCGGCTCGTCCGCATCGTGCCAGGTGGGCCGGCCGGTCTTCACCGCGCAGAAGCCGCAGGCCCG
>JBGSHR010000364.1:0-2242 GCA_041752155.1 Thiobacillaceae bacterium
CCGGGGGCGGGCCTGTCGCAAAGCCTACAAGCCCTGTGGCAGGTGCGCTTCCCCACACGGAGTTGGGCCGGGCGCCATCCTGTATTCATTTAAGAATCAATCGCTTGGCTCGCATTTTGCGGCTGGCACGGCCATTGCATAACTCCGGTCGTACCCGTCTTTTTCCAGGAGCCACCCCATGATTACCCTGACCCCCAGCGCTGTTTCCGCCATCGACAAATTCATCAAGGGCAACGAGACCCCCGTGGCCGGCCTGCGCATCGCCATCTCCGGCGGCGGCTGTTCCGGCTTCCAGTACGGCATGCGCCTGGAAGAGACCGCCGCCGAGGACGACATCCTGGTGGAAATCGAGGGCGTCACCCTGCTGGTGGACCCCTTCACCGCCCCCTTGATCTCCGGTGTCGTCGTCGACTTCGTCGACAGCCTGAACGGTTCCGGCTTCAAGTTCGAAAACCCCAACGCGACCAGCAGCTGCGCCTGCGGTTCGTCGTTCTCCGCATAAAGGACACGGCCATGTGGGACTACTCAGACAAGGTCAAGGAACACTTCTTCAGCCCCCACAACGCCGGGGCGCTGGAGGAAGCCAACGCGGTGGGCGACGTGGGCTCCATCAACTGCGGCGACGCTCTGCGCCTGATGCTCAAGGTGGACCCGGAGACCGAGACCATCCAGGACGCCCGCTTCCAGACCTTCGGTTGCGGCTCGGCCATCGCCTCCTCCTCGGCCCTCACCGAGATCATCAAGGGCATGAAGCTGGATGACGCCCTCAAGGTCTCCAACCAGGACATCGCCGACTACCTGGACGGCCTGCCCCCCGAGAAGATGCACTGCTCGGTGATGGGCCGCGAGGCCCTCCAGGCGGCCATCGCCAACTATCGCGGCGAGGAGTGGAAGGACGACCACGAGGAAGGCGCCCTGATCTGCAAGTGCTTCGCCATCGACGCGGTGCTGATCGAGGAGACCATCCGCGCCAACGCCCTCTCCAGCGTGGAGGAGGTGACCAACTACACCAAGGCCGGCGGCGGCTGCTCCTCCTGCCACGAGGGCATCGAGGAGATCCTGGTGAAGGTCATGGCGGAACGGGGCGAGGCCTTCAACCCCCACGCGGTGGTCATGAAGAAAGCGGAAGAGAAGCCCGGCAAACTCACCAACCTGCAACGCATCCGCCGCATCGAGACGGTGCTGGAATCCATCCGCCCGCAATTGCAGCGCGACCACGGCGACATCGAGCTGGTGGATGTGGACGGCAAGACCGTGTACGTGAACATGATCGGCGCCTGCGCCGGCTGCCAGATGGAGGCCCAGACCCTGCAGGGCATCCAGGCCAAGCTGGTGGAGGAACTGGGCGAACTGGTGAAGCTGGTGCCCACCCGGGCCGGCTCCTACACCCGGGCGGTCAGCCACGTGTAACCCACTCCCCTCCCCCCGTGGGGGAGAGGCTGGGGGTGAGGGCGCCCGGCCAGGACTATCCACGGTTGCCCCCTCACCCCGGCCCTCTCCCGGTGGGAGAGGGTGAAAACCAAAAGGAAATCGCCATGGACGGCATCTATCTCGACAACAACGCCACCACCCGCGTCGACGAAGCGGTGGTGGAGGCCATGCTGCCCTTCTTCACCGAGCAGTTCGGCAACCCCTCCTCCATGCACAGCTTCGGCAACAAGGTGGGGCTGGCCATCAAGAAGGCCCGCCTGCAGGTGCAGGAACTGCTGGGCGCCGAGCACGAGTCGGAGATCATCTTCACCTCCTGCGGCACCGAATCGGACTCCACCGCCATTCTCTCGGCCCTCAAGGCCAACCCCGAGCGCAAGGAGATCATCACCACCACCATCGAGCACCCCGCCGTGCTGGCCCTGTGCAGCCACCTGGAGAAGGAGGGCTACAAGGTCCACTACCTGAAGGTGGACGAGAAGGGCCGCCTAGACCTGGATGAGTACCGCAAGCTGCTCACCGACCAAGTGGCGGTGGTGTCAGTGATGTGGGCCAACAACGAGACCGGCACCCTGTTCCCCATCCTGGAGATGGCCGAGCTGGCCAACGCCGCCGGCGTCATGTTCCACACCGACGCGGTGCAGGCCGTGGGCAAGATCCCCATGGACCTGAAGAACAGCAAGATCGACATGCTCTCCCTGTCCGGCCACAAGCTGCACGCCCCCAAGGGCATCGGCGTGCTGTACCTGAAACGCGGCGTGCGCTTCCGGCCCCTGCTGCGCGGCGGCCATCAGGAACGCGGGCGGCGCGCCGG
>JBGSHR010000365.1:0-1886 GCA_041752155.1 Thiobacillaceae bacterium
CCCGCCTGCCGGCGGCTCGGGCCCTGGAGCGCCAGGAATTCCGCGCCGCCCTGGATGTCATGCGAGCCCACCTGGTCCGGTTGGAGGCCCTGCTGGAGAGCCAGCGCGAGCGATCCGAGGAATTGGCGCAACTGCACACCCGCTGCCACGAGGCTGCCGCCGCCCTGGAAAAATGGCTCGCCCCCATGGGAGAGGAGGGCATCGTGCGCTGGCTGGAAGCGGCCACCCATTCCGTCCTGTTCCATGCCACGCCCCTGAATGCCGGGGAACTGTTCGCGCGCCAGATCGAGAATGACCCCCGGGCCTGGATCTTCACCTCCGCCACCCTCTCGGTGCGCGGCGACTTCAGCCACTACCTGCACGAAATCGGTTTGGCCGAGGCGGAAACGGCGGTCTGGGACAGCCCCTTCGATTACCCCGGTCAGGCCTTGCTGTACGTGCCCGAGGCCATGCCCGATCCGAATTCCCCCCAATACACCGAGGCCGTGGTGGCGGCCGCCTGGCCCATGCTCCAGGCCAGCGGCGGCCGCGCCTTCCTGCTGTTCACCAGCCTGCGCGCCATGAACGAGGCCCACCGCCTACTGCAGGCACGCATGGCCGCCGCCGGCGCGAGCTATCCCCTGCTGCTCCAGGGCGACAAAAGCCGCAGCGAATTGCTGGACGAGTTCCGCCGCCTGGGCAACGCCGTGCTGTTGGGCAGCCAGAGCTTCTGGGAAGGCGTGGATGTGGCCGGCGAGGCGCTCTCCCTGGTGGTCATCGACCGCTTGCCGTTCCAGCCGCCCGACGACCCTGTCCTGGCGGCTCGGGTGGATGCCCTGAAGCAGGCGGGCAAGAACCCGTTCTTCGACCACCAGTTGCCCCATGCCGTGATCAGCCTGAAGCAGGGAGCGGGGCGTTTGATCCGCAGCGAGACCGACCGGGGCGTATTGATGATCTGCGACCCGCGCCTGGTGGAAAAGCCCTACGGGCGCCGGATCTGGCAAGCCTTGCCGCCCATGCGGCGCACCCGAAAACAGGACGAGGCGGTGGCGTTTTTTGCCTGAAATGGAAATTTGCTAGGCTGGCTGTTCTGATGCGTCCCGTTCTGCAACAGGAAACCGGGGCGGGAAAAAATAGATAAGAGGGAGTCGGGATGGCGAGCTCAGCCTGGATGCCGATGAACGAAGCAATGCCTGGCCGCAATTCAAAATCTGGTCGGGGCGTGTCTTGTCCCCGTCGCCGTGTGAAACCGGAAGGCCCGGGGGGCGGCGCGGTACGGGCATGGTTCCTGGCCGGTCTAACCAGCCTGTTGCTGATATCGCTGGATCTCGCCCATGCCGAGACCACCTCCCGGTTGATCCTGCAAACCTCCCCCGTGGCCGGGTTTCAGTTCTATGCCGGTGGCGCCTTGTTCCCTCTCATGACGGTGGGCGACCCCTTGCGGCTCTACCGGGAACCGCAAAACCCCCATGATCCCAAGGCCGTGCGCGTGGAGTGGTTCGGTAGCCAGATCGGCTATGCCCCGCGCCTGGATAACGTGGATATCGCCCGCCTGATGGATCGGGGCGTACGGGTGGAAGGACGCATCCTGCACTTGCAGAAGGCCAAGGACCCGTGGAAACGGGTGCTCATGGAGCTCTATGTGGCGGAGCCGTGAGCATCGCGCCAGCCAATGGGTCCCATGTTCGGTAAAATCCCCGTTCCCCTCATCCGCCGCCATCGCCTTGAAATTCATCGCCTTCGACGCCGCCACCGAATGGTGTAGCGCCGCCCTCTATCTGGAGGGAGGCGTGACCCATCGCGCGCTCCATGCCGGCCAGAGCCATTCCGAGGTGCTGGTGCCCATGATCATGGCGCTGCTGGCCGAGGCCGGCGTGACGCTGCGGCAACTGGACGGGCTGGCCTAC
>JBGSHR010000366.1:0-4136 GCA_041752155.1 Thiobacillaceae bacterium
GACCGTGAAACACTCCAGCGCCAATGATAGTGAGCACTTCGCTCGCGAAAGTAGGTCATCGCCAGACTCCTATAACCAAAAAGCCCACCCAAAAAGTGGGCTTTTTGCTTTGCAGGGCAGGAAAGGCAAAGTTCGGTGCAGGTGTCCTCATTCGCGGATTCCTGACACCTTTGCAGTGAAGCCGCCTTGTGCCAGATCCACCGCCAATTCCTGCCCGTGGCATAGATCATTCGCTCTACGAATGATGGTGCCTTGGTGGTCTCGAACGATGCTGTAGCCTCGCTCAAGTACCGCCGTAGGATTAAGGTGATGCAAGTCTCCTTGTAGGCTACGCAGCTTCTCTCGTCGTGAGTGGAGGCTGTTTCCCAAGCTGACATGGCAGCGCGTAATCAGATTATTCACTTGGCCCCGGGCAGGCTTGGCCTGGGGCCGGACGTTGTGCAGGCGGTTGGCCAGGCTCGTGGTGCGGCGTTGCCCAGATGCGCAATTGCTGCTCAAGGCGTAGCCCAGGCGTTGTTCCAGATTGCGCAATTGCATGCACTGTTGGGCTACTTGCTCGGCCGGGTGGCGCAGGCGGCGAAACAGGCCGTCCAGCATTTGGGCTTGCTGGTTGATGCGTTGAACATGGCTGTGAGTCATGCGTCCCGCCAAATGCAGCAGATGCTGGCGCAACTCCACCTGATCTGGTGTGGCCAATTGGGCTGCGCCGGTAGGGGTGGGGGCGCGCAGGTCTGCCGTGAAATCAGCGATGCTGAAATCGGTCTCATGCCCCACGCCAGAGACTAGGGGAAGTTTGCAAGCTGCAATGGCTCGAGCTACGACCTCCTCATTGAATGCCCAGAGGTCTTCTAGGCTGCCGCCACCGCGTACCAACAACAGCACATCACAACTGGTATCTGTGTCGGCCTGCAGAATGGCTTTAGCGATTTGCTCGGCCGCGTTGTCGCCTTGCACCAGGGTTGGATAAAGGATCACCTGGGCGACGGGCCAGCGCTGCTTGAGTGTAGTGAGGACATCGTGCAGAGCGGCGCCTTGCGGGGAGGTGACGATGCCGATGCGAAGGGGAAACGAGGGCAGAGGGCGTTTGCGTTCCGGCGCGAACAATCCTTCGGCTTCGAGTTTCTCCTTAAGGCGGAGGAAGGCCTCGAACAACCTGCCTTGCCCTGCGTGCCGCATGGCGTCGACTATCAGTTGATACTCGCCTCGCGCTTCGTAGAGGGTCGCCTGAGCCCGGATTTCCACCTGCTCCCCCTCGCGTGGCGACCAGTCCACAAATTGATTGCGTCCCCGGAACATGGCACAGCGCACACTGGCCTGATTGTCCTTGAGGGTGAAGTACCAGTGCCCGGAACCGGCGCGGCTCAGGTTGGATAGTTCCCCGGCCACCCAGCACGAGGGCATGGATTTTTCCAGGGCTAGGCGGGCCCTGCGATTGAGTTCGGTAACGCTGATGATGCCGGGGGCGTCAGTGGACATGAAAGGCTGCCCTCTAATGGTCTAAGGCCGGGATTTTACTAGGATGTCGAATTCTCGGCATTTCTAAGGGTTGTCAAGAGCAAGTTATATCCACAGTCACAATTACTTCATCAGGAAAGTCCGGTATGTATCTGACGCAATTGGTGGTTTTTGCAAACCATTGATTTGTATGGCTGTGTAACATGCCTAAAAAGTGGGCTGAATGAGCAAAATAGTGTGATGTCGTTAAGTTATGCTCTTTTTCCTCGATTTGTTAACAGAGTTATCCACAGATATTGTGGATTTATTGACAGTGCCTGGTCTTCGAGTCTGGTTGTGGCTTGAGGCTGGGAGTATCGGTAGTCCACAATCCCGCGAACTTCCCTCAGTAAACTGCCTAGTGCACACCATCTTCGATTTTCTCTATCAGCCGGATAGCTCTCACTGGTTCCAGCCCTTGGCTCGCACCCCTTGGGCTTTTCTGTTGGATAGCGCTTGGCCTGGCAGCACAGCCGGGCGATACGACATTGCTACCGCGCTGCCGCGGGTGACTCTGGTGACTCGGGATGGGATCACACATATCCAACGTGCTGATGGCAGTCGGGAGGAGAGCGGGGCAGATCCACTCCAGCTGCTGCGTAAAGAATTGGCCCAGGCCGGTCAAGCTGCTGACTCGATGCCAGGCATTCCGTTTGCGGGTGGCGCCTTGGGGTATTTCGCCTATGACCTGGCACGGCGCTTCACGCACCTGCCACCAGTCGCCAAGGCCCCAGACCTGCTTCCCGAGATGGCGGTGGGGATCTTCGACGGGGCTATCGTGGTTGATCACGCGGCCCGCACCTGCCGGCTCCTGGCGCAGTCGACGCCAGCCGGGGAGGCTTGGGCAAAGGACATCGAGGCCTTGCTCAACAAGACAATACCAGCCCCCCTGGTGCAAGAATTTCGTCTGACCCAGGCCCCGCAAGGCAATACCACCCGGAAGAACTACCAGCGCGCCTTCGCTGCGGTACAGGACTACATCCGCGCCGGCGATTGCTATCAGGCGAATCTGGCCATGGCCTTCGCCGCACCCTGCCAAGGCCACCCCTGGCCCCTCTACCAAGCGTTAAGGCAGCGCAACCCTGCGCCCTATTCGGCTTGGTTGAACTTTCCCTTCGGCCAGGTGTTGTCCTCGTCGCCGGAGAGATTTCTCGCCCTGCGCGACGGGCGCGTCGAGACCCGTCCCATCAAGGGTACCCGTGCCCGCGCGACCGATGCCGGCGAGGATGCAGCCCGCGTGCGGGAATTGGCCGCCAGCGCCAAGGATCGGGCGGAAAACCTCATGATCGTCGATCTGTTGCGCAATGACCTGGGCAAGGTCTGTGTGCCAGGCAGCGTGGCCGTACCGGAACTGTTCCAGGTGGAAAGCTTTGCCACGGTGCACCATCTGGTCAGCACGGTGACCGGGCACATGGCGCCGGACAAGGACGCCATCGACCTGCTGGCGGCGTCATTTCCCGGGGGCTCCATTACCGGCGCGCCGAAGCAACGGGCCATGGAAATCATCGAGGAACTGGAACCGGAGCGACGCGGCGTGTATTGCGGCGCCATCGGTTACCTGGGGTTCGATGGCGCGATGGATCTCAATATCGCCATCCGCACCCTGGTGTGTGCTGGCGGTCACGTCCGCTTCTGGGCTGGGGGGGGGCTGGTGGCAGATTCCGAGGTTGAAGCCGAGTACCAGGAATGCATGGACAAGGCGCGCGCCTTGCTCGACGTACTGGCCTTGTTTGAGCCCTCTTGAGAGGGATGAGATGGTTTAGAAATCCGTGATTTAGTGGTATGTTTCTCCCTTTCCGCACGGCGGCCTCGGCCGCCGTATGTTTTTCTATCGCGCGGTTGGAAAAGCCATGTCCGAATACCTGATGCAGACCTATGCCCGGCAACCCATAGCCTTTGTCAAAGGCGAGGGTGTCTGGCTGTTCGACGAGAACGGCGACAAATACCTGGACGCCTTGGCGGGGGTGGCTGTGAATGGCCTGGGGCACGGTCATCCAAAGCTGGCCCAAGCCCTGTGCGAGCAGGCCGGCCGTCTGATCCATACCTCCAATATCTATCGCATCCTGGAACAGGAGCGCCTAGCCGAGCGCTTGTGCTCGCTGTCCGGCCTGGATCGCGCCTTCTTCTGCAATTCCGGGGCCGAGGCCAACGAGGCCGCCATCAAGCTAGCCCGCCTCTACGGTCACAACAAGGGGATCGAGAACCCGGCCATCGTCGTCATGGAAAAGAGCTTCCACGGCCGCACCATGGCGACCCTGTCGGCCACCGGCAACCGCAAGGCGCAAGCCGGCTTCGAGCCCCTGGTCACCGGATTCGTGCGCGTGCCGTTCGCCGATGCCGACGCCGTGGCCAAGTTGTCCGAGCACCACAACAACATCGTCGCCGTCCTGGTGGAGCCCTATCAGGGCGAAGGCGGCGTGCAGATCCCCGAGGCCGGCTATCTTGCCGCCTTGCGGCAGATTTGCGATGCCAACGGCTGGCTGCTCATGCTGGACGAGGTGCAGACCGGCGTCGGCCGCACTGGCAAATGGTTCGCCTTCCAACACGCCGCCGACATCCTGCCGGATGTGATGACCCTGGCCAAGGGCCTGGGTTCCGGCGTGCCGGTGGGGGCCTGCCTGGCTCGCGGCGTGGCGGCGGAG
>JBGSHR010000367.1:0-3608 GCA_041752155.1 Thiobacillaceae bacterium
CGAGCAGCCGTGCGCCGGCTTACCCTCCATTCGCCCCAAGCAGCCGTGCGCCGGCTTACCCTCCGTTCGCCCCGAGCAGCCGTGCGCCGGCTTACCCTTCGTTCACCCTGAGCAGCCGTGCGCCGGCTTACCCTTCGTTCACCCTGAGCAGCCGTGCGCCGGCTTACCCTCCGTTCGCCCTGAGTAGGCGCGTAGCGCCGTATCGAAGGGCCAGCCAGTACCTGGCGGGTGGCTTTGCGGGAGAACACATCTCGATGGCATCGCCATGCCGATGACTCCCCCCCAGTTCGAACGCAGCGAAATTTTGATTGGCGCCGAGGGCATTGCCCGGCTCGCCGCCAAGCACGTGTTCCTGGCCGGCTTGGGCGGCGTCGGTTCCTGGTGCGCGGAGGCCCTGGCGCGGGGCGGCATCGGCCGCCTCACCCTGGTGGACCACGACGCGGTGGCGGTGTCCAACATCAATCGCCAGCTCCCGGCCCAACTCTCCAGCGTGGGGCGCATGAAGGCGGAGGTCATGGCCGAGCGCATCCGCGACATCAATCCGGACTGCCGCCTCACCGTGCTCACCGACTTCATCACCCCGGACAACGTCGACGCCCTGCTGCCGGCGGACGCCGACTACGCCCTGGACTGCATCGATTCCCTCAACTGCAAGGTGGCCCTGATCGTCGCCGCCCACCGTCGCTGCATCCCCATCGCCGCCAGCATGGGGGCGGGCAACAAGCTGGACGTGACCCGGGTGCGGCTGGCCGATATCGCCAAGACCGAGATGGACCCCTTGGCCCGCCTGGTGCGCAAGCGCCTGCGCCGGCAAGGCGTGTACAAGGGGGTATTGACGGTATTCTCCGACGAGCCTGGACGCCCGCCGCGTGCCCCCGAGCCGGTGTCCCAAGGTCGGGCACGGGCGGTGAACGGCACCAGTTCCTATCTGCCGCCCTTGTTCGGCCTGATGTTGGCGGGGGCGGTCATCCAGCGGCTGCTGGACCAGGATGTTCAGGTCAGCGGGGCGACAATCGCGCCGTAGCGCGTGTAGTAATCGATGAATTCCCGCCCCGGCAGGGGGCGGCTGTAGAAATAGCCTTGCACGCTGTCGCAGCCATGCCGCACCAGGAAATCCAGCTGCTCCGCCAGTTCCACCCCCTCGGCCACCACCTCCAGTCCCAGGTTGTGGGACAGGGCGATCACCGCCAGGGTGATCTCCCGGTCGCTTTTGTCGCTGAGGATGTCGCTGACGAAGGAACGGTCGATCTTGAGTTTGTCGATGGGGAAGATCTTCAGATAGGCCAGGGAGGAGTAGCCGGTGCCGAAGTCGTCGATGACGATGCCCACCCCCATGTCCTTCAATTCGCCGAGGATGCGGGCGGCCGCGTCGGGATGATCGACCAGGGCGCTCTCGGTCACCTCCAGGTCGAACTGGTCGGCGGCGAGGCCATGCCGCTCCAAGCTAGCACGTAGACGCGCGGCCAGCCCGGGTTGGCGGAACTGGCGCGGCGAGAGATTCAGCGACAGGCGTGGCGGCGTGATGCCCTGCTCACGCCAGGCCGACAAGTCGCGGCAGGCCTGCTCGGTCACCCAATCACCGATCTGGACAATGAAGCCGGTTTCCTCGGCGATGGGGATGAACTTGTCGGGCGGCACCAGGCCATGCTCCGGATTGCGCCAGCGGATCAGGGCCTCGGCGCAGATGATGACGCCGCTACGCAGGTCGACGATGGGCTGGTAGTACAGCTCGAACTCGTGCCGATCCAGGGCCAGGCGCAGGCGGTTCTCCAGATCGAGCCGTTCCCGCACATGGGCATTCATGAACGGGGCGAAGAACTGGTAGTTGTTGCGCCCCAGGGACTTGGCCTGATACATGGCCGTGTCGGCATTCTGCATCAGCATTTCCGGGCTATCGCCGTCGTCGGGATAGATGGCGATGCCGATGCTGGCCGAGGCATGCAGCATCTGGTTGCCCACCTGGATGGGCTGTTCGAAGGCGGCGTGGATCTTGGTGGCGATGGACACGGCGTCGTCCTGGTCTTGCAGGCTCTCCAGCACGATGACGAATTCGTCGCCGCCCAGGCGCGAAACGGTATCCACCTCCCGCACACAGGTGGTCAGGCGGCTGGCGATTTCCTTGAGCAACTGGTCCCCCGCCGCATGGCCGAGGGAATCGTTGACGTTCTTGAAGCGGTCCAGGTCCAGGAACAACACCGCCAAGTGCCCCCGGGAGCGCCGCGCAGAGGCCAGACCGTGCTCCAGACGATCCTTCAACAACAGTCTATTGGGCAGGCCGGTGAGGGCATCGTGGTAGGCCAGCAGGCGGATGCGCTCCTCCGCCACCTTGCTGGCCGAGAGATCGGTGAAGGAGGCCACGTAATGGGTCACCGCCTTGTCCACGCCATCGCATACGGCATTGATATACAGCCATTTCGGGTAGTGGGTGCCGTCCTTGCGCCGGTCCCAGATCTCTCCCGACCACTCGCCCCGGGTATGGATGGCCTCCCACATGGCCTGGTAGAACTCGCGCGGGTGGCGCCCGGACTTGAGCAGGGCCGGGGTCTGACCCACCGCTTCTTCGGCGCTGTAGCCGGTGAGCTGGGTAAAACCCTGATTGACCGCGACGATGCGGTTGTTGTGATCGGTGATGACAATGGCGGCCGGGTTGCACGCGAACACGGTTTCCAACAGGCGCAATTGCTGGCTGGTCTCGCGCACTCGGCCGATGAGGCGACTGTCGTCCCTGTCCTGGTCGAAATAGACAACCGTCCCGGGCATCCGAACCTTGCTGTCTTCCTTCACCATGGTTTCACCTCCGGATTCGATATGGCTAGCTCAAACCCTGAAACGCCCGGCATCCCGGCGCAGCATCTCGGCCATCTCGTTCAACTGCTGAGCCGAGACGGAGGTCTGTTGCGCCACGGCGCTGTTTTTCTCGCACATTTGAGCAATCCGCTCCACGTTCTGGGCGATATCCTGGGCCGCCACGCCTTGCTCCTTTAGGGCCAGGACGATGTCGTCCACGGACTGGACGACACGCTGGGTGCCCTCGCGGATACTGGCGATGGAACCGCCGGCACTCTGGGCGGTACGCACACCCTCGCTCACCTGTTTCACGCTCGCCTCCATCTCGGTCACCGCCTTCTGGGCGCCGCTCTGGATACGTTCGATCATGGTGGATATCTGCTGGGTGGAACTGCTGGTGCGCTCCGCCAGTTTGCGCACCTCGTCCGCCACCACGGCGAACCCACGCCCCTGCTCCCCTGCCCGCGCCGCCTCGATGGCAGCGTTCAGGGCCAGCAGATTGGTCTGGTCGGCAATCTCCTTGATCACGCCGATGATGGTGGATATCTCGCCGGAATAGGTTTCCAGAGCGCGGATGGACTCGGCCGAGCTGGTGACGGTATCGGCGATGGCGCGCATCTCGTCGGCGGCCTGGAGAATGATCGTGCCGCCCTGGTGAGAAGCCGCGCCGGATTCCTGGGAGATGGCATGGGCCTCGCGTGCGTGCTCGCCCACCTGGTCGATGGAGACCGACATCTGCTCCACCGCCGCCGCCATGCTGGAGGCGGATTCGTACTGCAGCACCGCCGAACCGGCGGCGCTGCCGGCCGCGCCGCTGAGCT
>JBGSHR010000368.1:0-5800 GCA_041752155.1 Thiobacillaceae bacterium
GCCCGCGCCCAGTCGGCCCGGGGCCACCAGGCGCCGCCGCAGGTGGGGAAATCGGTACAGGCCAGGGCCGCATAATTGGTGCTGACCCAACCACCCAGGCTGATCTGCGCCACCACGGCGGCCAGAGCCAAGCCGGCCAGGGCGGTGGGCAGGCTGGAGCCCGGACGCGGCGCCACCCCCCGGTCCAGACGTGTGGCCAGCCACACCAGCAGAGCCAGGGTGGCCAGCCCGCCGAGCAGATGGGCACTGACGATGACCGGCTTCAGCAACAGGGTCACCGTCCACATCCCCAGCAAGCCCTGAAACACCACCAAGCCCACCAGAGCGGAGGCCAACAGTCGATTCAGGCCGCGTTCACGACGCCAGGCGAGAGTGGCGATGACCAGGATCAGGAGCCCCAGGATGCTGGCGATATAGCGGTGCACCATCTCCTTCCAGGCCTTGGCCGGCGACACCGGGCCATCGGGCTGCAAGGCCTGGGCCGCGGCGATCTCTTCGGCGGCATGGTGGGGGGACATAGCCCCATAGCAGCCGGGCCAATCCGGACAACCCAGGCCGGCATCCGACAAGCGCACATAGGCCCCCAGGCCCACCACCACCAGGGCCAACAGGGCAGTCATCACCACCAGGGCATAAGGCAGGCGCGGCATCAATGGTTTCTCCCGTTCATCCGATCCGGGATGCCTTGAGCAGCTGGCGCAGGTCGCGGATCACTCCCTTGCCGTCTGCTTTATCCGGAAAGCGCATCATCAGATTACCCAGGGGGTCCACCAGGAACAGGCCGCCTTGCGCCAAGGCCCCGCCTGGCTGCGCCAACGGATTCCCGGGCTGCCCCAGCAAGGCGCGATAGGCCCCGTCCCTGTGCGGCCAGGCCATGTCCCCACTGCTGCCGAGCAACACCCGTTCGATGCGCTCCTGTTCCCGCCCCTGGGCCAGACGCGCCTGACGCGCCAGGTAGGCGGCGTGGGCACAGGCCCCGTCGCAATTGCCGGGGGCCACCACCAGCAACACCCACTTGCCGCGCAGCGCGGTCCAGGGCGTGGTCTGACCGGTCGGGTCCAGCAGCGCGGGCAGGACCAGGGGCTGGGGCGGCAGCAATTCGCCGTAATTGCCGAGCCGGCTCGGTTGCCACCAGGCATAGACGAGCCAGGCGGCCAGGGCCGGCGCGGCGAATACCGCCAACAATAAAAGGAGCTTCAATTGAGTGCGCGTCATCATGAATCCGTCTTCTTCACCACCACGAAATAGACCCACAGGCCAACGATCAAGGCGCACAGGGAGAACCACTGCACAGCATAGGAACGATGCTTGGCGATCCCCACATCCGGCTTGGGCCAATTCCGGATCAGGCCATCCCCGCCCGGGCCGCCAGCCCCAGGGGAGGTCTGCAACACCAGCCAATCAGGCATATCCCCCTGAAACCAGGCGCGATACCTTTCCAGATCCAGGTTCTGCCACAGCGGCCCCGTCTCCGCCCCGGGCGCCAATTCCAGATAGCGGGTCTGGGCATGCACCAGGATGCCTTCGATGCTTTGCCGGCCGGACGGGGTGGCGACCACCGGCAAACGGGTCCGCTCCAGCCCAGCCTCGCGCCAGCCCCGGTTGACCAAAACGGCGCCGCCCTGATCCAGGCGCAGGGGCGTCACCACGTGATAACCGGCACGCCCGTTCAGCACCCGGTTGTCCAGCAATACCTGGAACCCCACCGCGTACTGCCCATTCAAGCGTACCCGGCGATACAGGGCCGCCTTGCCCAGGGGCGCCACTTCGCTCCAGTTCAGCGCCGGCAGCCGGCGCGCGTTGTCGTCGCTCGCCTGCAAGGCCTGTTTCAGTTCCGCCTTGCGCCATTGCCACTGGCCCAGACTGGCGGTCAAAGCGGCGAACACCAGGGCCGCCAGAGTAGGCAACCAGACCGGGCGGGCGTTACGCATCCTGCCCGGCGACGGCGTTACACTTTGTCAACCACGGCTTCTGGCGCGTTCTCATGAAAATCCTCGTACTCCTTGTCGTGCTACTGATCCTGGGCAGCTTGGGCCAGGCCCTGTTCTATCTGGTGCGCGACCAGGGCCGCGGCGAACGTACCGTGCGCACCCTCACCTGGCGCATCGGCCTGTCCATCGCCCTGTTCGCCAGCCTCATGGCCAGCTACTGGCTCGGCTGGATCTCGCCCCAGGGCATGCACTAGCGGTCACAGCCAGTACACGAACAGGAACAGCAGCAGCCACACCACGTCCACGAAGTGCCAGTACCAGGACACCGCCTCGAAGGCGAAATGCTGGTCCGGGTTGAAATGGCCTTTTAGGCAACGCCCCAGGATCACCAACAGCATCAAGGTGCCGATGGTCACGTGCAGCCCGTGGAAGCCCGTGAGCATGAAGAAGGTCGCACCATAAACGCCCGCGCCCAGGGTCAGGCCCAGATGCTGGTAGGCCTCGATGTACTCGCTCGCCTGGAATCCGATGAAGGTCGCGCCCAAGGCAACGGTGAGGCCCAATCCCAGATTGAGTTGCAGACGACTACCGCGTTTAAGTGCCCAATGGGCCCAGGTCACGGTCGCTCCGGAGCTCAAAAGAATGGCGGTATTCAGCGCTGGAATGCCCCATGGCGCCATGGGCGTGAAGGGGTGATTCAAACCGGGGCCGGCGCTGGGCCAGGCCGCCTGGAACCCGGGCCAGAGCAGCGCGTTGTCCACGCTGGCCAGATCCGGCACGGAGATGATTCGGGCGTAGAACAGCGCGCCGAAGAAGGCCGCGAAGAACATCACCTCGGAGAAGATGAACCAGGCCATGCCCCAGCGGAACGACAGGTCCACCTGGGCGTCGTACAGGCCCGCCTGGCTCTCGCTGATCACCCGGCCGAACCAGCCGATCAGCATGGCCGCCAGGGTGGCCGTCCCCACCACCAGCAGTAAGCTGCCGCCCGACAGGCCGTGGATGGCCAGGGTGGCCCCCAGCGCCAGGCTGAGCAGGGCCACGGAGCCGACGATGGGCCAGTGGGACGGTGCGGGCAGATAGTAGCCACCGGATTGCGTGCTCATGCTTTCTCCTCTCGCCTCAACTGGCCTGGCGCGTGACCAGGACCACCAGCAGTATCAGACCCCCCACCAGCAGGGCCGCGCCGATCAGGCCGGCGGCGATGATCTGCCCCGGGCCCAGGGCCTGGGCGTCCCGCTCCAGGTCGCGCCCCTTGCGCACTCCGAAGAATCCCCAGAACACCGCCGCGATCGCCCGCCAGGCCGCCCTCACGACCGACCCTGCCGGAAGAAGGTGTAGGACAGGGTCACCACCCCCATCTCCGCCGGCAGCTTGGCATCCAGCACGAACAGCACCGGCAGCCGGCGTTTCTCGTGGGGCGCCAGGTGCTGGTCGCGGAAACAGAAGCACTCGATCTTCTTGAAGTAGGGGGCCGCCGCCGCCGGTCCATAGCTGGGCACTGCGCGGCCGACGATGAGCCCATCGCTCAGGTTTTCCAGCTCGTACTCCACCTGCACCAGCTCGCCGGGATGGGGCCTGACCGGCTGGGGCGGCGCGCTGAAGCGCCAGAGGGCGTCGTCCTGGACGTTGGCCAGCATCTGCACCTCCACTTGGCGGCCGTAATCCACCTGGGTATTGCGGGCCAGCACCTGGGCCTCGTCCCGGTTGACCCCGGTGACTTCGCAGAATTTGCTGTACAGCGGCACCAGGGCGAAGCCGAAGGCGAACATGCCCAGGGCCAGCAGCAACAGGCGGCGCAGCATGCGGGCATTGGCCCGGGCATTGACCTGGGCCTGGGTCTGGGCCAGGCCGCCGTTCACGCCAGATACCCCAGGAACGAGATCAGGAACAGGGCCAGCGCCACCCCGGCCAGGGTCAGGGCGGTGCGCTGGTTGCGCCGCTCCAGCTCGGTCATTTCAGCTCCGGCGGCGTGGCGAAGGTGTGATAAGGCGGTGGCGAGGGCAGGGTCCACTCCAGGCCCTGGGCGCCTTCCCAGACCCGGGCCTCGGCCTTCGCGCCGCCGCGGATGCACTTCACGATCACCACCAGCAGCAGGATCTGGCTGGCGCCGAACACGAAGCCGCCGAGGGAGGCGATGCGGTTGAAGTCGGCGAATTGCAGGGCGTAGTCCGGGATGCGCCGGGGCATGCCGGCCAGGCCCAGGAAGTGCATGGGGAAGAACAGCACATTCACCGACAGGGTGGACAGCCAGAAATGCCACCGTCCCAGGGTCTCGTCCACCATGTGGCCGGTCCACTTGGGCAGCCAGTAGTAGATGCCGGCGAAGATGGCGAACAGGGCGCCGGTCACCAGGACGTAGTGAAAATGGGCCACCACGTAATAGGTGTCCTGCAACTGCACGTCCACCGGCACCATGGCCAGCACCAGGCCGGAGAAACCGCCGATGGTGAACAGGCAGACGAAGGCCACGGCGAACAGCATGGGGGTCTCGAAGGTGAGGGAGCCCTTCCACATGGTGGCCACCCAGTTGAACACCTTCACCCCGGTGGGCACGGCGATCAGCATGGTGGCGTACATGAAGAACAGCTGCATGGCCGCCGGCATGCCCACGGTGAACATGTGGTGGCCCCAGACGATGAAGGACAGGATGGCGATGGAGGCGGTGGCGTAGACCATGGAGGCGTAGCCGAACAGGGGCTTGCGCGCGAAGGTGGGGATGATGCTGGAGATGATGCCGAAGGCCGGCAGGATCAGGATGTACACCTCCGGATGGCCGAAGAACCAGAAGATGTGCTGGAACATCACCGGGTCGCCGCCCCCCGCCGCGCTGAAGAAGTGGGTGCCGAAATTACGGTCGGTGAGCAGCATGGTCACCGCCCCGGCCAGCACCGGCATCACGGCGATGAGCAGGAAGGCGGTGATGAGCCAGGTCCACACGAACAAGGGCATGCGCATCAGGTTCATGCCCGGGGCGCGTAGGTTGAGGATGGTGGTGATGATGTTGATGGCCCCCATGATGGAACTGGCGCCCATGATGTGGATGGCGAAGATGGTCAGGTCGTAGCTGATGCCGCCTTGCAGGTACAGGGGCGGGTACATGGTCCAGCCGCCGGCCACCGCGCCGCCGGGCAGGAACATGGAGCCGATCAGGAACGCCCCGGCCACCGGCAGCAGCCAGAAGCTCCAGTTGTTCATGCGCGGGAAGGCCATGTCCGGCGCGCCGATCATCAGGGGAATCTGCCAATTGGCGAAGCCGGTGAAGGCCGGCATGATCACCCCGAAGATCATGATCAGGCCGTGCAGGGTGGTGAGCTGGTTGAACATCTCCGGCTGCACCACCTGGAGCCCGGGCTGGAACAGCTCGGCGCGGATCACCATGGCCATCAGCCCGCCCACCAGGAACATGGTGGCGGCGAACCACAGGTACAGGGTGCCGATGTCCTTGTGGTTGGTGGTGGTGACCCAGCGCCACAGGCCGGCGGGCGCCCCATGATGGCCGTGGGCAGCGGGGTGGCCGGGCTCCAGGGCCTCCACCGTGGGATTTGCGCTTACGTTCATGTCCCCTCCTATTGCCGCAAGGCCTTCACTTCAGCCGGCTGCACCGGACCTGCGGCATTGCCCCAGGACTGGCGCTCGTAGGTCACCAGCGCGGCGATATCCACGTCGCCGAACTGGTCCTTGTAGGCCGCCATGGCGGTGCCCGGCTTGCCGTCGAGCACCATCTCCAGGTGGGCCTTGGCCGGGCCGGTGGCGATCTTGGAACCGGCCAGGGCCGGGAAGACCCCTGGGATGCCCTTGCCGTCCGCCTGGTGGCAGGCGGCGCAGTTGGCGGCGTAGAGCTTCTCGCCGCGCGCCTTGAGCTCGTC
>JBGSHR010000369.1:0-1846 GCA_041752155.1 Thiobacillaceae bacterium
GCGGCGAGCGTGACCACTGCGGTGCCGTGCTGGTCGTCGTGGAACACCGGGATGTCGAGGCGCGCCTTGAGCGCCGCCTCGATCTCGAAGCAGTGGGGCGCGGCGATGTCTTCCAGATTGATGCCGCCGAAGGTGGGGGCGATGTTCACCACGGTTTCGATGAAGGCCGCGACGCTGGGCGCGTTGACCTCGATGTCGAACACGTCGACCCCGGCGAAGCGCTTGAACAGCACCGCCTTGCCTTCCATGACCGGCTTGGAGGCCAGGGGGCCGAGGTTGCCCAGGCCGAGGATGGCCGTGCCGTCGGTGATCACCGCCACCAGGTTGCCCTTGTTGGTGTAGCGGTAGGCGTTCTCCGCGTCGGCATGGATCTCGCGCACCGGCGCGGCGACCCCCGGCGTGTAGGCCAGCGACAATTCGGCCGCCGTGGCGCAGGGCTTGGAAGACTCCACGGACAACTTACCGGGCCGGGGAAACTCGTGGTAATCGAGTGCGCGCTGTTTCAGATCGTCCATCGCAGTTCCTTAATTCAGTTCGTCGAAATAATAGTGATGCTCGGTATTGATGTAGCTCATGCGCCATTCCACCGGCTGCTGCTTGTAGGTGAACGCCACCCGCTCCACGCACAACAGCGGCGCGCCCACGGCCACGCCGAGCAGCGGAGCGACCTGGGCATCCGCCAGCGCCGCGCGGATGCGCTCGTGGGCGGCGATGATGCGGATCTGGTAACGGCTTTCGTAAAGCGAATACAGCGTGCCCTTGTAGGCATTGATGTGCTCTTCCACCATGGCATTGGAGATGCCCTTGAGCAGCGTCGCCGGCAGGCGGATGTCGTCATAGACCACCGCCTCACCGGAAAACGTCAGGATGCGCTGCATATTCACCAGGGCGCTGCCGCCGCGAATACCCAGACGCTTGGCCAAAGAGGCGTCCGCCTTGCCGCGACTGAAAGCGATGAAGCTGCTTTGTGGATACTCCTGCTCGCCGGCCAGGTTGCGCAGGCGCAGAAAACGGTAAGTCGTGCCGTCATCCGAATGGGTCGCCACGAAGGTGCCCTTGCCCTGGCGCCGCACCAGCATGTTCTCCGCCACCAGCTCGTCGATGGCCTTGCGCACCGTGCCCTGGCTCACTTGATAGCGGCGCGCCAAGTCCATTTCGCTGGGGATCACCCCGCCCGGCTGCCATTCTCCCTGGGCCAGGCTGCGCGTAATCAGCTGCTTGATCTGCTCGTACAGCGGCAGAAAACTGGGGGTGTTCAATTCGTCCATGGCCGCTTTATATCACAAGCATCAAAAACATTGATATGTCTTATATAAGACATTAGTTGCCCGTTCAATAAGCAGCACGCCGACACCGCCGACTTGACTAAAGCACACGCATTTCATATAAAAACATCTGAAATGATGCTTTGCGCGTTGCGCGCACCGTTTCATGTTGAATCCCCTTCTGGATGTCCTGAGCCATCGGCCATCCAGGTCGGGATAGTTGGTCGTGCGGCTGCACCGGCACGGCTGACATCCTCCTCCTCTCTTCACCCCGGTAATCAACCGGGGTTTTTTTTTACCCGCCGCACCGGGAGAATGGCCCCATGCCTCCTTCCTTCCTCCCCGCGGCCGAACACTTCCTGACCTGTGCGGCCGCCCACGCGCCGGATTTCTCCGCCTGCGCGATCCTGGTTCCCCACCACCACGCCGCCCACGCCTTTCGCCAGGCCCTGTGCGCCGCCCAGGCCCAGGGCTACTTCCAGCCACCGCGTCTGTTGACCCTGCCGGAGCTGGCCAACAGCGCCGAACCGGACCTGGCCAGCGAGCCGGACAGCCTGCGCCTGGCGGTGCTGCACGACTTT
>JBGSHR010000370.1:0-4571 GCA_041752155.1 Thiobacillaceae bacterium
AGTCCAGCGTCGGCGTGACCCTGGCCTGGCAGGTCGAGCGCGACCTGGAAATCCAGGCCCGCTACCGCTTCAACCACCTCCATGACGACACCGGCGCGCCGGTCACCGTGACCGTGCCGGCCCTTGGCGGTTTCTCCGCCGGCGGCATCGCTTACGACGCCGACTGGCACGAGTTCGGGCTGGGGGTCGATTGGGCGGTCAAGCGGCGTACCCGCCTGAACGCCCAGGTATCAGCCACCTCCGGCAGCGACTATCCGGACAGCTGGAGCGCCGGCATCGCACTGCAATTCGGTTTTTGAGGCGAAGGAGATAGCCATGCGACCCCATGCCCTGGTGCTCTCCGCGCTCTTGCTGGCCCCGATTGCGTCGGCCCAGGCGGGCGACTGCTGGGTGAAGACGCTGGAAAACAAGGTCACCGGCCACGGCGATGCCACCGCCGGCAAACGTTACGCCGCGCTGCGCCAAGCGCTGATGAAGGCGGAGGCGGTACAGCGCTCGGACGCCGCCATCAACGCCATTCCCGGGGTGCGCTACCAGGTGCACCGTTATATCGGCGTTCCCTATCATCCCGGTGCGCCGCTGTCGGGCGACTCTACGATCTATCTGCATAAGCCCGATGCCTGGGCCGGGCAATGCGGGCTCAAACCGTGGGCCGACAACGTCCACTTCGCCAGCCTGGAGGTGGAGCTCAACAACCTGCGGGCGCTGGAAGGACCGGCGGACGGTGGCGTCGCGCTGACGGACACGCGCTTTTTCTACGAGCCGGAAATCACCGCCAGGCGGGGCGGCTACCCGGTCTACGACAATCGGATCCTGGTGCTGACCGCCGGCGGCATGGCGCCGTTCGTGCCGGTGACGCTGGGCGAATACCTGGACGACTGGCAGCGGAAGCTGGAAGACGAGAAGACCCAAAGCCAAGGGGACGGGCAGGGCGCGGTGCAGGATCAGGAGTGGCAGGCCTACATCAAGCAGCTGCGCAAGAGCGACCCGAAAGCCGCCGCCGATCTGCAGAAAAGCCTGGACGAGGCGGCGCGCATGGCCGCCGCCGACTTCGGCGTGGATGGCGAATGGCGCGAGCTGCAACGCCAGCGCAAGTCCCTTGGCGCCGCCCAGCTTGCCCAGCCGGTGTATCTCTCGGCGGGCGCCATGGAACGCTATCGTTTCGGCCATGCCCGGCCGGATGACGCCGGCGCCCGCAAGCTGGTCAAGGTCAATCCGGCCTTGTGGTCGGGCAAGCGCGGCGGGCAGGCGGTGCGCGTGGTCACCCTGGAGGTCTTCGTCAACGACGCTGAAAGCGCGGAGCAGGCCGGGATCGGTTCCTGGCTTGAGCGGGTGGACGTGGCGCCCTACCGGGCGCTGCTGGAGGGGCGGCCATGAGATGCCTGGTCAGCCTGATGTGGCTGATGTGTTGCTGCGCCGCCTGGGCCGCGCCCGCTCCCAGCCAGAACCTGCTGGTGCAGGAAAACGGCGCCCGCGTCATCGCCTTCAGCTCCGAGTTCGGCGGCTGGGATGCGGCCAATATGGCGCCTTCCCTGACCCGTCTCCAGGAACCGGGCGTGGAGATCCAGGACTTCGTATGGTGCACCGCGGACAACGCGCCGTTTCCCCACTGGGTGTTGTTCGAACTCAAGGAGCGGCAATGGTTGACCACCCTGGTGTTCAACAACGCCCTCAAGGAGGAGGCGGCCTACCCGGGTATTTCCGCGCGCCAGATCGAGGTCTGGGCTGGCACCGAGGGTCGAGACACGCTGAAGAAGGTGGCGGCCTTTCAGCTGGAACGCAACAAGACCGGCCAGTCGGTGCGGCTGGAGCCGCTACAGGCGCGTTGGCTCAAGTTCGTGATCACCAGCAACTGGGGCCATCCCGCCTGGACCGAAATGAATGCCTCGGCCGCTTATGACGACGGCAGCCGCCCAGCCGGTTTCGCCCAAGCCCTGAAGCAGCACGGCAAGGTCGACATGTATGGCATCTATTTCGATTTCGCCAGCGCCAGCCTGCGCGCGGAAAGCCGGCCGGCGCTGGAGGAGATCGTCCGCTACCACTTGGCGAATCCCGCCCGGAAGCTGGTGATCGAGGGGCATACAGACAATATCGGCTCGCAAAAATACAACCAGGACCTCTCTTTGCGCCGGGCCAAGGCCGTCGTCGCCGAACTGGGCAGGATGGGCGTGGCGCTCGCCGCCTTCAGGCCCGTCGGTTACGGCGCCGGGCAGCCGCTGGCGGACAACGTGTCGGAGCAGGGACGGGCCCGCAATCGGCGGGTCACGGTGCGCCTAGCCACCCCGGTTGGCTAGCGGCGACGGCTTCCCAGGCGATTCAAAAATTCCCGAGTTGGAGCCCCATCATGAAACTCAAGCCCTTGACCTGTGCCCTGTTTACCCTGGGCCTGCTGGGTCCGGCCCACGCCGAAGTGTTCAATCCGCGCAGTGAATTAGTTCCGCTCGGCACGCTGGGCGGCAGCGCCAGTTTCGCCATCAGCTTCTTGGTGTCCGACGGCCTGTATTTCGGCGAAGGCGCTTTCCCGGCCATGCAGCGGGACACGATGGCCGGGCCGATCCTGCAACAGGTCAGCGAACTGGTGCGGCTGGTGACGATATTTTCCAAGCGAAGCAAGGAGTACTGAAAATGAAGCGGACGCAAAATCTGGCCCTGTCCCTGCTGGTGGCCGCCCTGTCCTTGATGCCCGTCCGCGCCATGGCGGCGGGCGGCGAGCTATGGGAGACGCGCAGCTCCATGGAGGGCGCGGCCTTCGGTCATATGGACCTGGGCTCCAGTCGGGAATGTCGTCCCGGCAACTGGCGCGACAACCCGGAATTCAAGACGCCGGGCGACCAGGGTGAGTGCAAGTCGAAAAAGATGGAGCGGCGTGGAGGGAGTTACGTCTGGAAATTCGATTGCGGCAAGACCAAGGGCGAGGGCAGCGCGCGCATGATCGGCCCGGACCGCCTGGAGGGACAGATCCAGATGGACACGCCGGACGGCCATTTCACGCTGAAAATGAATGCGCGCAAGGTAGGGGCCTGCAAGGCGGGCGCCCAGGGTTGAGCAGCCGGTCGCGGTCCAGGCCACCAGGCCGGATACTGCCACTGTGTTTTTCTTCAAGACCAAAGGATTGCTCATGAACGCCGAAGCCACTCAATCGACCCTCAACAAGCAGCTTGTCCGCGACTACGTGGCGGCCTTCAATCGGGGCGACCTGGAGGCGCTGACGGCCCTGTTCGCGCCCGAGGCGGTGATTCAGGGTGTGCTCGGAAAAGGCGGGGTCGATGTGGTCATCCCCATCTGGCGCCAGCTCGTGGAGGGCCTGGGCATGCAGCTGGAAATAGAGGAGATGGTGGCGGAAGGCGATCGTGTCGCCGTGAGATACATCGAGCGGGGGCGGTTCCTCGGACCTTTTCTCGGCCACGCGCCAACCGGCAAGTCGTATGAGATGGTGGCGATGGAGTGGTTTGCCGTTAGAGACGGCAAGATCCAGCAGCGCTGGGGGGCAAGAGACAGCGCAACCCAGTTGAGACAAATCGGCATCCCCCTCGGCTAGGGAGCCGCTGATTTATTCGTGTCCGGTCATTCCGGCGAAAGCCGGAATCCAGCCAAATCAAGGCACTGGACCCCGGCTTTCGCCGGGGTGACGAATAAATCAGCGGCTCCCTAGCGCTCCGCGTCATCCCGGCAGCCTGGCTCATGGCCATGGCCATGGCTCGGGCTAATCGAAGCTGAAGGTATAGAACAGGTCCACGGCCGGGGTGGTGCCCGCCTGGGTGCGCAGGGACAGGCGGCGGGTGAGGGTGTAGTTGATCTTCACCAGGGTGTCGGTGCCGGTGAGGCCTTGTTCGTAGCTCAGATAGGCGCGGGAGGACAGGCGCTTGCCCAGGGTGAGGACGGCGCTTTCCAGGGTGCCGGCGCCTTTCAGGCTGACTTCTTCCAGACCGGCGGCGTGGGCGATGCGTTGTTGCAGGGTGACGGATTCCCCCGCCCCCAGCAGGGCGCCGGCGGCCAGTTGCAGGGCGTCGAATTCCTTGCTGCCGGTCGCGTCCATGCCGTGGCCCAGCACCAGCCAGGACAGCTTGTCGCTGTCGGGCACCGTGGGCTTGGAGGCCAGTTTGACCACGGGGGCCTGGGCGCTGCCGGTGATGGCCACGCCGGCTTCCACTTCCTGATTCTTGCGCATGGCCAGGATGTTGAGGCCCGGATTGTCCAGGGGGCCCTGGAAGTTGAGCAGGCCGCGCTCGATGTCCAGGCGTTGGCCGTAGGCGGCATAGGAGCCTTTCACCACGCGGATGGCGCCGCTGGCGCGCAGGGGCAGGCCTTGCCGTCCGGTGAGCTTCACCGAGCCGCCCAATTGGGCGTCCAGGCCGCGCCCCTTGAGGAAGAAGCGATTGCCCAGGTCCAGATCGAGATCCATGTCGACGGCGTAGGGTATGCCTCTGGTCCGCGCCGGGTTTTCCCGCCCCAGCACCACCACGTCGTCGCTGAGGCTGGGCGCGTCCTCGGCGGCCAGTTCCACCTCGCCCCGGTCCGCCTTGAGGCGGGCGCGCAGCTGGAGCTTCCGGGCCTGCAAGGCGATGCTGCCG
>JBGSHR010000371.1:0-4557 GCA_041752155.1 Thiobacillaceae bacterium
GCCGCCGTCACGCCGCGCACCCGGCCCAGCTGCTCCAGGGTGCCGCGAACATCCAGTCCGGAAAGGCCGTAGAAAGAGAACATGGGGATATCGCGTGATGGACAGGCAACAAGCTTAGCCCTCGTCGGGCGCCCAGCCAACCTGCCCGTTCCCGGCCGGTTGCCGATTGGGCTGGGGCGAACCGGTCCAGGGTCCGCCCAGGGGACGCCTATTCAGAAATGGATATTCAGGGCGACGTTGATGGAGCGTCCCATGCCAGGAACGCCCATCCCCCACGGAATGGCGTTGGTGGTCATGGCGTTCCCTTGGCCGAGGTAGGCGCCGCCCAGGGGCATCAGGTAAAGGCGGTCGAAGACGTTTTCGATGGCCAGATCGAGGCGGACCTGTTTCCACTCGTAACTGCTGCGCAGGTTGAGCAGCCCGTAGCCGCCGGTCCGCACTTCGTTCCGGACCTGGGAGACCTGTTTCTTGCCGGCCACCAGCACCACCTCGGCGCTGTTGGTCCACCCCCCCTGGCGCTGGGTCAGGCCAAGTTTTCCATTGAGAGGCATGAGGTGGTACAGGGGGTCGCCGGTGGTCGTGTCCTCGCCATGGAGGTAGCTCAACACCCCGGTGCCGGTGAAGCTGCCCAGCCCCGCTATCCGCCCCAGCGCCCGCTGGCCCGAGATGTCGATGCCATGGAGCCGCGCGTTGTGGTTCACATACTGGAGCAGCACGTATTTGTTGGTCGTGGTGGCATTCTGGGCCGTGCACAGGGCGCTCAGGCTGGCATCGCAGCGTTCCGCGTTGATGAAGTCGTGCACGTAGGTCACATGGCCCGTCACCTTCAGCTGCCAGCTTTTTTCCTGGCTTGCGTCATGCCAATCGCCGCTGGCGCTCAGGCTGTAGGCGATCTCCGGCTTCAGGTCCAGGTTGCCGATGTAGCCGTTGCCGTCGCCGACGAAGTTGTTCATCACCCACGCCATGGCGTTGGTCGACCAGGGGTAGCGCTCGTAGAGATTGGGTGAACGGGTCTTGCGGGCGATGCCCGCTTCGTAGGTCTGCCGGTCGTCCGGCGTGAACCGGGCCAGGGAGCTCAGGTCCAGATGATGGTCCGTGCGTTGATGAGCGAGGGCGTTGAACGCCCCGGCATCCGCGGCATAGGTGTTGTTATAGCCTTGGACCGGGCCGGCGTCGGACTTGACCGTGCCGCCGCGTATGCCCAGCAGGCTGAGCCATTTCGGGCTCCAATCCGTCTCCCATTCGGCAAATACGCCGACGCGATCCCGCTTGCCGTCCCGGATGTTCCAGAAATCCTCGCAGCACATGGCCCCCGCGCTGCCGATGGGGGGCCACCAGTCGTCCAGCCGGTAATGCTGGAAGTCGCCCCCCACACGCAGCGTGTCCCGGTCCGAAAGTTCGATGCTCGCCTTGACCAGCCCGCCCGTGGTGGTCGCCTCGGTGTCCATCGGCATGTACATCCCGGCAAACCGGTCCTGGAGCATGTCCATGTGGTGCTGGAGACGCTGGCGGAACAGGCGGGTTTCCAGTTCGCCCCACTGGTATTGTCCGGTGTAGCGAAGATTGACCAGCCGGTTCAGGTTGGCGGGTTGGTCCTTGTCCAGCACGTACTGGGTCGGGTCCGCCGGGTCCGGGGCGCTGTAGACCATGTCCATGCGCTGGTTCGGGAAGCCTTCGTAGTCCAGACGCTGCTCGCCGACGTTCAGTTCGATGAGGTGCTTGCCGGAGAGCTTCAGGGCCAGTCCGAGATCCCGGTTCACGGCACCGCCGTATTCGCTGACCGCCACCTCGTTCGCCGGAATGGGCCGCTCCCCCAGGGATTGCCAGATACCCGGCAGCTTGAAAAGGCCGCCGGCCCGATAGTTGCCGGATTCCGCAAACGATTGCTTGTAGGACAGGTTCAGCCGCCGGTCCGCCAGGGTGAGGCCGATGTGGCCGCCCTTGGCCTGGCCGTTGCTGCGGTAAAAGCCGCCCAGCTGGCCCTCGGCCAGCACGCCGTCGTCCTTGGCAAACCTGGGTGGCGCCGAGTTCACCTGGATCGTGCCGCCGATGCTGTCGCCGCCGACGCTGACCGGGGCGATGCCGGCGAAGACCTCCACGCTGGCGACCCGAGACGGATCGATGAAGGAAAGGGCCGGGTTCATGTGGTTGGGGCAGGCCGTCATCAGGTCCATGCCGTCCACCTGGGTACGCAGGCGGTCATCCGCGATGCCATGCAGCGCCGGCAGCGCGGAGATACCCCCCGCGCCATAGAGGCTCACGCCGGGTATGTCTTCCAGCAGGCGCGCCGTGTCGCTGGTACGGGCCCGCTTTCCTGACAGGCCGGATTCACCGAGGCGAGTACTCCCAGGCGACCCATCGCGGTAGGGGGCGGCCGTAACGACGACGGGGTCGAGCATGTACGCGGCCGGATCATCGTCCAAAGGTATCTGGGCAACGCCACCCGCGGCTTCGGAAGCGGCGCCGGCCAAGCCGGGAGCCGCGGCCAGCAAAGCGGAGGCGAGCCAGACGGCCGTGATGAGGGGCGGCTTACGGAGGGTAGGTGGGCTTGTAGTCACGGCCATCCAGGCAACCAACCGTTACGGGCGGCAACTGCCAGCTGAAAAAACCACCGGCTCCATGGAGAGCCCGTGGGCGGTGCATAGACTCGACAATGCTAGCCAGCCTTGCGGCGCCGGCGGGTGGCCAAGCCGGCCAAGCCCAGGCCCGCCAGCATCAGGGCGTAGCTTTCCGGCTCCGGAACGGGGGCCGCCACGGCGGTGATGACTTGGGACACCGGGTAGCCGCTCATGGTGCCGACGGAACCGTAGCCGGCCAGGCTGGTGCCGGTCATGCAGACGGCGCCCATCATGCCGCCCGGCGCGCAGTCGGCGTAGGCCAGTTTGTCGATCTGGGCCTGGCTCAGCGCCGCCAAGGGATCGTCCGGCACGAAGATCAGGGCGTAGGCGTTCTGGGTGGAGTCCGCGTATTTGCTCGGAAAGCCGGCGTAAACGCCCCCGTTATCCACGCCGGACTGGGGTGACCAGCCGTCACCGCCGGCGATGGTCGCGAAGGTGCTGGTGGTGTTTTTTGCAAACACGGCGGCGAAAACCCCGGCCAGGGTAGCGTCGTGCCAGGAGACCAACTGGTTGCCGAGGGTCACCCAGGTCATGGTGTCGTCGGGGTAGCCCACAGCGCTGCCGGTCATCGACTCGCTGAGGATGCCCTGGAGGTTAGAGACCGCATGCGTGGCGGCGTCGTAGTCGAAAGTGCCCTTGAAGATCGAATCGTTCGGCTGGGTATCCGGCTCATACCAGGTCGTGATCACGTCGTAGGAGGCCACGGCCGCCTGGGCGGCCTGCACGCAGGTCAGCATCGAAACCGCACCCATGACCAATGAGATTTTGACCAATGAGATTTTTTTCATTTCACTCTCCCCTGATTAAGCAATGAATCAAGCAATGAAGTTCTGTGTCTTGCGCCGACGGGCCGCCATGCCGACCAGGCCCAGGCCCACCAGCAACAGGCCATAGGTCTCGGCTTCCGGCACGGCGGCGGTGATGGTTTGGGTGATCGGGTAGGTTCCTTGCATGGTGCCGCCCGACAGGTCCGCCTCGGTGCCCACATAGCCGGTCATGCACACCGTGCGCTGCTCGGGGGGCTTCATCATGGGCATCAGTCCGCCCGCCGCGCAGTCCGCGTAGGCCAGTTTGGCGATTTGCGCGACGGACAGCGCCGCCGTGGGGTCCGCCAGGGGTACGTCGATGGTGACGTAGGCGTTGTAGTTACCGAAAGTGTTCTTGCCGCCGGTGACGAATCCGCCGCCGGCAAACACGTCGGTTGTGTTCTGCGCAAAGACGCTGACCAGGAGGCCGCCCATGCCGTCACTCACCGAAGACAGTTGGTAATTGAGCGCCACGCTTTGGGTATTGCCGGTCATGGCCTCGCTGAGCATCCCTTGCAGCTTGGACACGGTCTGAGTGTCCGAGTCGAAATCGAAACTGCCCGTGAAGAGGGTGTCCCAAGTCGGATTGGACGCGTCATAGACGACCTGATTGAAGGTTTCCGTGACGTTGTAGGTGGTGATGCCTGCATGGGCTGCCTGGGCTGCGGCCAGGGCCGCGACTGCGCCGACGGCCAAAACGGATTTCTGCATATTTATTCCCCATGCCATTGAATAAAAAAGGGTTTTTCGATGAAAGCATGAGGAAGTTTAGTAAGGATGTTTCGGACTGGGTATGTGACACGATGTCGCACGTATCGCGCGGTGCGGGTAGGCATGACGCGGCGAGGGAGGGCATCGGCCCGGCCTTGGAAGAACTGTCCCCAGGGCGTGGAACTATGGCCCGCACCGGCTTATGCGGGGGGCCGGTTAAGGGAATTCAGGGGGGCGGAATTCGAGGTGTCAGGGGGCCGGGCTCAGGGGCGCAGCACCTTGTCGTCGAGGGGGTCGAGAATGGTGGAAGGTCGGCGCCGTTTGCCGATGCGGCCCGGGAGAACCCGAACCTGCGGGCCGAACTGGCGTCGGCAGGCGGTGGCGCTCTTGAGGGGGCGGTGCCCGGCCCGGTTGGCGCTGGT
>JBGSHR010000372.1:0-5559 GCA_041752155.1 Thiobacillaceae bacterium
GCCGGAGGCGCGCCGCCCGCCACCAGGATGCCGCCCGCCGAGCCGCCCGCATTGGCGGTCTGCTGGAAGGCCTGGTTGAACAGGATGGTGTTGTTGGCGATGCGTCCGCCGTTGGACAGGCCCAGGTGGCCGATGCCGCCGGCGTCGCCGCCGGAGAAGTTGCCGCAGATGAAGTTCTCGGTGACCTGGTAGCCGTGGGCCCCGGTGTACAGGGCGATACCGCCGCCGGTCGCGCCCAGGGCGCCGTTCTGGGTGATGAGGTTGTGATGGATCATGGCGTTGTCGATGGAGGCGTCCACATAGCCGCCCGCCTCGTCCGCCAGGAAGGGATGGCCCAGGCGCACGCCGCCGCCGTACACGCCACTGTTGGCGACGATGCGGTTGTTGCTCAACTGGAGATTGTCGGCGTAGCCGTTGACGAACACGCCGCCCGCATGGTCCGCGCCGGAGATGGTAAAGCCGTCGATGCGCACCCCGTTGGACAGGCCGTTCTTGGCCAGGACGATGATGCCGGGGCCTTCCTCGGTGGCCAGCAAGCCAGGCTCGGGCAGGCCGCCGCCGGTGGGCTGGCCGGGCAGCAGGTCGATGGAGGCGGCATTCACCAGGCCCTGCACCTTGTTGCGCCAGGCGATGATCTTCTCGCCCGGGGACTTGACCGCGTTGATGAAGGTGGAGCCCGCGCCCCAGCCCTGGAGCTTGACGTCCTTCCACAGCACCACCAGCTCGTCGTAGTTGCCCGGGGGCACCAGGATGGTGTCGCCGGCCACGGTGAGGGGGTTGTCGATCACCGCCTGGATGGAACCGCCCATGGGCACGGACTTGACCGCCCCGCCCACGGTGACGGTGACACCGGCCACGGTGACCAGGCTGTTGTCGCCGCGGGTGACGCTGAGTTGGCCGGTCATGGTGCCGACCGGCACGCGCACGGTGATGGTGTCCGGGGTCCAGCCCAGGATGTCGCCGGGCGGGATGGCGGTGGTGCCGATGCGCACCGCGCCGATGGTGGTGCCGAAGCCGAAGTCGCGCGGGATGGTCTTGGGCTGGGTACCGTTCACCCCGTCATAGGCCGGGTTGGGTACCTGCACGGCGGCGCCGGCGGAGACGATGGTGAGCTGCTGGGTGCCGGTCAGCGGCGTGGGCACAAAGGGCCCGCCCGCGGGGCCGCTCACCGAGTGGATCATGGGCGTGTGATTCGGCAGCTCGCAGTCCAGGGGGAACTGGCCGGGGCCGGGGAAAGCGGCCACGGGCAGCACCGGGGTGTCCAGGTAGGTGGTGACCCCGGGCATGTACTGGAAGGTGTAGCAGAACTGGCTGTACTGGCGGTTGAAGTGGGGGTCGGTGATGTACTGGCCCGGATTGGCGGGATCCTCCATGGTCGGGCTGTTCATGCAGGTGGTCAGCATGTTGGGCGCGAAGCCGCTGGGCATGGGCAGGTTGGCGCTGAAGGTGGAGGGCGCCAGGGCGTTGAAGGAGCCCCACTCGTCCGAATAGGTGCGGGCGATCTCCTTGCCGGTCCAGTCGCGGATGGAGATGGGCAGCCAGGGCGGAGCGAACTTCTCGCCGAAGCTGGGGGAGTTGGGATCGAACTCGTTGGCGGTGTCGTCGACGATGATGCCGACGATGTTGGCGGCCACCGGCACCTCGGTGAACATGAAGAAGTCGGAGGCGGCGTTCTGGCCGGCGTGCAGGGGCACCTGCTTGCGGTCGCACTGGGGCCGGTCCTGGCCGCCGTAGTAGGTGTCCACGCCCGGGAACAAGGTCAGCGCGGGAGGCACCAGGCGGCCCGGAATGGTGTTGCCGTCGGTGTCGTCCAGGTTCGCGCACTCGGGGGGCAGCAACAAGGGGCTGGGCGTGAGCGTGTCGCCAAAGTCCACGTTCTTGTCTTCTTCCTTGACGTGGTCGTAGCCGGGAGGCGAGGCTGCCTCGACGATGTACATGCCGGCGGGCAGGGTCGCCTCGGGGCTGCCGGAGGCCATGCCGCCCGGGTGCCAGGTGGTGAAGGCATAACCGCCGTCGAACACGCCGTCGCGCACCTGGTTGTAGGTGCGCAGGCCCTCGAAGCATTCCGGCGAACGCACGCCGTGGGCGAAGAAGGTGCCGGTGATGGGATTGGGCGGGCAACCGATGGGAGTGTTGTCGTCCCAGCTATCGGTGGTGGCGATCTGCACCGCGTCGCCCGGGTCGAACAGCAGGTTACCGTTGCGGTCCACGTCCTCGGGGCCCTTGGTGCCGCCGTCCTTCCAACCGAACGGGGCGTTGTCCACGTCGGCCAGAGTCGGGCCGCCGCTGGCGTCCAGATCGTCGATGGCCTTGTCCTGGTCGGCGTCCCGGTACAGGTTCACCTGCACCCGGGGGATGCCCGGCTCCCAGGGGTCCCAGGTGCCGTAGCGGGGGTCGTTCTCGGCCCGGGTGGTGGCGTAATAGACCACGCCGGAGATGCCGCCGTTCTCGCCGGGGGCGTAGGCCGCCTTGCCCCACTCGATGATGTTGCTGGTGCCCAGGAAGGTCTGCATGGCCTGAGTGAGCACCGGCCCGACGATGGTGCGGGACAGGTTGTTGCCGGTGTTGGGGTTGACCAGGGGGGCGCCCGCCGTGGCGCACTCGCCGGCGGTCACCATCTCCTCGGTGCACACCTGGGCCTGGGGGGTGATCTTGCCCACGAACGGGTCGTACTCGCGCACCGGGCCGCCGAGGGGGTCCAGAGGCGGCTTGGCCTGCACCGGCCCGCCGTCGTCCACCACGATGGTGGCGCCGGTGGCCTTGAAGCGCAGGAAGTCCACCTCGGCGATCATGTACTTGAAGAACGGGAACACCTCGTCGAAGGGCACGTAGCCGGCGGTGTCGGTGGGAAAGGACTGGTACAGGCTGCCGTCCCGGTGGCGCAGGTTTACCGCCTGCTCCTGCATGCCCACGTCATCCTGGGTGGGGTCGTTGCACTCGGGCGTGGTGCAGTCCCGGAAGCCGTTCTGGTTGCGGTCGTGGAACACCGTGCTCTCCAGCCGGCCGAACCAGCGGAACACCGGGATGTCCCCCAGGCCGCAACTGGGGATCGCCGGGTTGGCGTTGCAACTGCCGTCGGCGTTCACCGTCACCAGATAGGAGGCGAAGATGTTGTCCAGGTACTCGTCCCACATCACGATCTGGTAGTTGCCCGGGGGCACATTGGGGATGGAGAAGGTGCTGTCCGGGTTGCACTGGGCCGCGTACACCCCGGTATTGCCGCCCACCTCGTTCAAGCCCACCCGGCAGTTGGCCAGGGGCTCGCCGGGGTGGAACGGGGTGGCGGGCGGATGGGAGCTGTGCAGGTTGACCACCCGGCCGCTGAGGGTGGCACGGGTGGGATTGCCGGGGGAGAGCGCGGCGGTGTTGTCGAAGGGCTGCACGAAGCCGATGAACACGTGCTGGCCGGGAGGGCCGAACTCCACGAACACCGGCGGCTCGTTGGCCTTGACCCAGGCGTCGATACCCTTGCCGCCCTCGATGGTGTGGGTCTGCATCCAGCCGGAGCCGACCGGCGCCACCGCCTCAATGGTGTACTTGCCCGGCGCCAGGTATTTGATGGTGGCCTCACCCAAGGCGTTGGTGGTGATCACGCCGGTGCCCATGGCCTGGACCTGGGGGCTGCCGTCGGGATTGAACAGGAAGGTCTGGCCGGTGGGATCGTTGATGAGATCCTTGGCGTACTCGGTGCCCAGAGGATTGCCGAAGGCATCCAGCAGCATCTGCCCGCCCACCTGGCCATAGCGGCCGCCCACCTCGTTGACGATCAGGGTGAAGCCCGCCAGGCCCACCTCGGCCGGCGGCTCGGGGGCGTTGTTGATGGGGGCGTTGTCGTTGTAGACGAACACCGAGATCTGAGCCGTGGGGATGGGCTGGGGCTGGACGATGACCGTGGCGCTGCCCGCGGTCTTGCCGACGTTGTACAGCACCGGCGCGCCGCCCATGGCGTAGGCCTCGTTGGGCAGCACCGACACGAAATAGCGCTTATCGCTGGGCAGGTCCAGGGTCACGGTGTAATCCGCATCCTCCCCCTTCACCACCGGCGGCGCGTAGCTGCGGAAGAAGTCCACCGACAGGGTGTGGGAATTGGGCACCCCGGGCTGGATGTCGTGGGTGGTGTCTTCCTGCACCAGGTAGCGGAAGCCGAAGGGGCTGATGGGGGTGCCGTTGGGCTGGCGCACCTCGATGGTGACAGGCACCGCCTGGGACACGCCGGGGGCCAGGAGCAATCCGCCGCTCACCGCCACGCCCGCTCCCCACACGATGTTCCTGACCACCCTGACGACTTCTTTCATCCTGAATGTCTTCTTCATGGCTGAGCCCTCTCTTAGTCCCTCGCGTATTCCATCCCTGACGGCCTGGTCAGGAGCCGGGCACCTGGACGATGTCGCCGCGCCTGCCCCGTCTCCACGCTTCGCAGTCTAGGGACGGGGCCAGGGAATGCAGTCAGGTCATCACCGTATTCGCGGCGGGGCGTGACGGTATTCGGTGGTAGGGGAAGGACGGTGGGTAAGGCATACCAGTACATGCAGGGGTGGGCACCAGTCCCCGCGCGCCATGAATACAGTCAATGCCCCAGTGACCCCGAGGATCACTTGGATTGGAATGATCCCGAAGCAACAGACTCGCCGGGCTCGGCCCCGGCGAGAACCAGGGAAGGTGTCTCGCGCGCCAGGCGCCGTGAGACTTCAGCAATCCGACAGGGAGCAGGCCAAATGCACACACAGCAAGCAAGGCAAGCAGCAGCGCAAGATCCATCGATCATTTTCCGGACCCCTTCCTGGCGGCGCGCGAACCACGCCAGCGCCGTGGCCGTGGCCTTGTCCCTGTGGGCGGGTGGGGCCCAGGCGGCGGTCGGCTTCGCCCCCGCCAGCGAATTGTTCCTGGTGGGCACCGGAGTGGGCGACCGCCTGGTGGTGGGCGATTTTGACGGCGACGGCATCCAGGACCTGGCCGCCACCCCCGATCTCATGGCACCCGAGGCCTACCCCAAGGTGGATGGGGTGAACGTGCTGCTGATGGACGGAAAGGGCGGGGTCAAGAGCGCCAGCGACCTCCTGGGGGGGGAATACCTCACCGGCATGACGGCGGCGGACTTCAACAAGGACGGCAAGCTGGACCTGGCCACCAGCGAAGGCTTCGGCAGCCTGGGGGTGCCGGTGGGCCTGTGCCAGAGCGTGGCCCCCAGAGTGCCGGTGCTCACCGGCAACGGCGCCAATGTATTCACCTTGCAGGGCTGCCTGACGGTCGGCGAACGCCCGGGCGGAGTGGCCGCCGGGGACTTCAACGGCGACGGCAACCCGGATCTGGCGGTGGTCAATTCCAGCCGCTACAGCTCCGGCGCCGTCAGCCGCAACGCCCACATCCTGCTGGGCCAGGGCAACGGCAGCTTCACCGCCCAGGCCCCGTTCCTGGCGGACCATGCGGACGACGTGATCGCCACGGATTTCAACGGCGACACCAAGCTGGACCTGGCCATCGCCGGCGAGAACGGCCTCCACCTCTACCAGGGCAACGGCGACGGCAGCTTCGCCCTGCACCAGACCCTCCCGCCCATGC
>JBGSHR010000373.1:0-7170 GCA_041752155.1 Thiobacillaceae bacterium
CCTGCTGGCGCAACTCGCCCACCTGGACCCGGAGGACGGCAGCGGCGCTTCGGTGGTGGCCGCCCTGGCGGCGGGGGTGGAGGGGTGAGGGGTGAGGGGAAATCCTGCGTCGGCAAGGGATTGCTGGCCTACGAGTCCACGCTGTGCGCTTCCCTCGATACGGCGCTGGGCGCCTACTCGGGACGAACGGGATTCTGCCAAATTCACAACCACCGTTCGTGCTGAGGCGGGATTCCGCCAAATTCAAACCTCCGTTCGTGCTGAGTAGCCTTGCCACGCAAGGCGTATCGAAGCACAGGCCAAGCGAGGCTTTCCGCTTGCACGGCCTATCGCGCCTCAACCCGCCGCCATCCCCCGCAACAGCGCTTCCATCTCCGGCGCCGGCACCGGCCGGCTGAAGTGGTAGCCCTGCACCTCGTCGCAGCCGTGGCGTTGCAGGAAGGCGTGGTGTTCCGGGGTTTCCACCCCTTCCGCCACCACGCGCAGGCCCAGGGCATGGCCCAGGGTGATGATGGCGCGCACGATGGCGGCGTCGTCCGGGTCGGTGTCGATGTCGCGCACGAAGCTCTTGTCCACTTTCAACCGGTCCACCGGGAAGCGCTTGAGATAGCTCAGGCTGGAATAGCCGGTGCCGAAGTCGTCCACGGCGATATCCACCCCCAAGCCCTTGAGGGCCGCCATGGCGACGTTGATGCGCTCGGCGTCGTGCATGACGAAGGATTCGGTCAGTTCCAGTTCCAGCAGATTGGGCGACAGGCCGGATTGCCGCAGGGCGTTCTCCACCTCCTGCACCAGGCCGGGCCGGCGGAACTGGATGGGGGACAGGTTTACCGACACGCCGATTTCGGGTAGCCCCGCCCCGCGCCAGGCCTGGGTCTGGCGGCAGGCCTCGTTGAGGACCCAGGCGCCGATGGGCACGATCAGGCCGGTCTCCTCCGCCACCGGAATGAAGCGATCCGGCGGGATCAGCCCCTTGTCGGGATGCTGCCAGCGGATCAGGGCCTCGGCGCTGACGATACGGCCGCTGGCCACGTCGATGCGCGGCTGGTAGTAGACGCGGAATTCGTCCCGCTCCAGGGCGCGATGCAGGCTGCTGGCCAGTTCCAGGCGCTCGCTCACCGCCTGGTTCAGCTCCGGCGTGTAGAAGTGGAAGGTGTCGCGGCCCGCCTCCTTGGCCTGGTACATGGCCGCATCGGCAGAGCGCAGCAGGGCCTCGGCGCTGTCGCCGTCCTGGGGATAGCAACTGATGCCGATGCTGCAACTCAGGCGGTATTCCTGGCCGTCGTCCAGCCAGGGCTGCGCCATGGCCTCGCGCAGGCGGCCCATGATGCGCAGAATCTCGCCCTCTTCCATCTGGTCGGCCAGCACCAGCACGAACTCGTCGCCGCCCTGGCGCGCCACGGTATCCCCGCCGCGCACGCAGACGCCCAACCGGTTGGCCACCTCCAGCAACAGGCGGTCGCCCACGTGATGGCCGCGGCTGTCGTTGATCAGCTTGAAATGGTCCAGGTCGACGAAGGCCACCGCCACCAGCCTGCCGTCGCGCCTGGCTCGGCCGATGGCCTGGTGGATGCGGTCCATGAGCAGGGTGCGGTTGGGCAGGCCGGTGAGGCTGTCGTGATGGGCCTGGTGGCGCAGTTCCGCCTCGTGCTGTTTGCGCGTCGTGATGTCCACCACGGTGCCTTCGTAGAACTGGACCGCGCCGCTGCCGTCCCGCACCGCCCGGGCGTTTTCCGAGATCCAGATGATCGCGCCGTCGTGCCGCGTCACCTGGGATTCGAAATTGCGCACGTTGCCGCTCTCGTGCATCTGGCGCACGAATTCGTCCCGGCGCGTGGGATCGACATAGAGCTGGTGGCGGATGTCGCGCAGGTCCCGGATCAGGGCTTGCGGCGTGGGGTAGCCGTATATGTGAGCCAGGGCCGGATTGATGTTGAGATAGCGGCCCGCCGGCGTGGTCTGGTAGATGCCTTCGGTGGCGTGCTCGAAGATGCTGCGGTAGCGCCGTTCCGCCTCCAGCAAGGCCTCGTTGGCCAGCATGCGCTCGGAGATGTCCTGGATGAAGCCTTCGATGCCGATCAGCTCGTCGCCCTGGCCGAACACCCCGAGCCCACGCTCCCATACCCAGCGCACTCCGCCATCGGCGCCCACGATGCGGTATTCCACGTCGTAGCGCTTGTGCCCGAGCAAAGAAGTTTTGATGGATGAGCGCACACGCTCCCGGTCTTCCAGGTGGGTGATCTGCTCGTAGGACACCTCCCGGTTGAGCATCAGGGCTTCCGGCGGGTAGCCGGTCAGGCCCAGACAGCCGTCGCTGACAAACTCCATGGTCCAGTCGGCATCCACCCGGCAGCGATAGATCATCCCCACCAGGGAGCTGGTGATGGTGGACAGCAGGCGTTGGGTATCCACCAGGCCGGCACTGGCCGGGACGGGCGCGTATTCCGGGTCGAGGACATCTTCCCGGGGCTCCCTACGGACGAGATTCATCATGGACGCGCGCCCGTCACGGAACCCGCCGCTGGGGACGGACGAGCGCCCAGGCGGGCGACCCCACGCAAATACCGGCGCGATGCTCTAGGTTTGTTGCCATGCATTTCAAAATTCCGCCGGGAAGGAAACCGGGCCGGGACGGGCGACCGTGAAAAACCGGCAATGCCCGCCCCGCCCGGGGCCTGAAATCGGTAAACCTGTCGCCAAATAATACAAATATGACAAGCAATACCTATGCCAATGTCCGCTCTGGATGGCGACAGTCCCGGGCCTGGGCGGCAGCTTGATCCAGGCGCCACGAACCGGCCCGGTCCAGGGCCGAATTCACCAGATTGACGCGGCGGAACGCCCAGTGTTGGTGCGGCACCTAGTGACTTGCACCTGTTGCAGGCGGCAAGATGAAAGAACGTAGAGGGAGTTATGCCGCGCAGCCTTGTGACAAACCAGTTTGACGCTGCGCTGGCCGGCGCATTCGTCATGGCGGGATGTGCGTGGATTAAAGCGTGTGGTCGTGCTGATGCGGGCGGCCGTCCCGGGGCCTGATGTCCCCGGGGCGACCCGGCGTTAGGCTCAGAGATCGCCGTTGGCGCCGGCCACCATGATGTTGACCAAGGCCTGCTGGATCTCCTCGGCTTTGCCGTGCAGTTCCGCCGGCATCTTGGCGGCCTTGATCATGGGATCCAAGTTGAGCATGAGGATGCGGCCCTTGCCGTTCTCGTCCTCGGCAATGGCGATACGGCAGGGCAGGAAGGCGACGAAGGCCAGGTCGTACTCGACCATATCCTTGGCGGTCATGGCGTCGCAGAACTGATAGATGGTCATGCGCCGCTGGGGTTTGCCGGTCATGACTTCCACCTGTTTCGACAGGGGCAACTCGGCCACCAGCTTGAAGTTGATCTGGTTGGCGCGCAGCTTCATGGACTCGACGGCATCGTCCAGACTCACGCCGTCGGCCAGGGGCATTTCCAGGATGCTCTGGCCGACCAGCTGGAGCACGGCGGGCTTCTTGTCCGTGGCGGCCTGCTTGGTGGTGGCGGCTTCCGACAAGGTCGGGTGGGCGGCCAGGCCCAGTCCGGCGGAGATCAGCAGGGTCAGGGCGAATTTGGTGAGGGCGGTTTTCTGCATGGGTTTTTCCTGTATCAATGAGCGGGCGGGCAGCCGCTGTCAGTAAATAAGCAATTTCTAATATTCCAAGCTGAAGCTTCCCACCGAAGGGGCGGCACTCGCGGGGAAAGAGGAACTAAAGAAATTACGTAGGCGCTACGATCCGGCATGCTACCGGAGGTTCCCCAGACTTATGTACCAAAGGCGTTTTGTACTAGGCGGGAAGCGGGTCTTGCCCCTGTTCAAGGGCGCTGGGAGAGGGAGGCAAGCCGGTGAGCTTGCCTCCCGTGGGTGGAGGCTAGGAGGGAAGGCTTCAGACCGGTCCGCGCGCCTCGCGCTTGGCGGCGGTGGTCCGGCTCAGGGCCTCGTCCAGGGAAACGGTTTCATAGCGGGGGCGGTAGTCCTTGTAGGCCTCGAACAGGGTCAGCACCTTGTCGGCGCTGGACTGACCCTTGAAGTCGCTCTTTTCCAGCTTGAACTCGTCCGCCAGTTCGTTCCACACCAGGCCGTCGGTCATGGGGATGCACACGATCTCGAGACCGTCCAGCGCCACCTTCATGGGCTTGGCGATGTTGACCACGTACAACACGACGCAGGTGTCGGCGGTAAAAGCAGCCTGGTATTTCTCCAGGAAGGACTTGATGTCCGCCAGGTCGTCTATCGAGCCGGCCACCAGCTTGATCTTGTCCGCGTCAGCCAGCATGACGCTGGCCAGCAGGCCCACCACCGGCGGCATGCGCCGCCCCTGATCATCGGCGATCTCGCCCTCCACCAGCACCAGGTCACCCCGGTAGGCGGATAAAGCGCCGGAGGTGGTGGCCTCCTTGAAGTTGGAGTTGTACAGCCAGCCTTGGCTCTCGTATTGGTCCAGCAACATGATGTTTTCCTCTTTCAGCGATGTAATCCCGCGCTGTTCTGCAATTTCCGAGCCAGGCATCTTGATTGCGCCGACCCCGGAGGAAAAACCATTTTTCGACAATGGCTTAGCGCTGCCGCGCCCACCCGGCAGCGGGGCTGAGCCCAGCGCCGTAGCCGACAGGGCGGCGCGCTTTGTAGCAAATCAGACAAATCCGGCGCCGGTGGTGTCGGGACGGATTCCAGGCTGTGTCTTTATGCCGTCTTTACCTCCCCGCCCGCCCATCTTGACGAGATCTTTATGCCCGGCCGCCTAGCATGACGGTGTGCAAAACCTCGGAGTTCTCCCCATGGATCTCGCTTATCTCGCAGGAATCGTCCTGTTCTTTGTCCTGATGGCCGGCCTGGCGGTCGGCTGCGCAAAACTGGGAGCGTCGAAATGACCTGGCTCTACATCCTGGGCGGTCTGGCCGCGGCCGGACTGCTGATCTACCTCGTGATCGCAATGCTCAAGGCGGAGGATCTGTGATGACCTTACATGCATGGTTGCTGCTCGGGCTGTTCATGCTCGTGCTCCTGGCGCTGGTGAAGCCGCTGGGGATCTACATCGCCGACGTGATGGAGGGGCGTCCCGCCGGGGCATCGGCTTGGGCCTTGAAACTCGGCGGCCCCATCGAATCCTTGCTCTACCGCGTCTCAGGCGTGCGCCGCGACGAGGAGATGGGCTGGCTGCAATACACCCTGTCCCTGCTCCTGTTCAGCCTCATCGGCCTGGTCGTGGTCTATGCCCTGCAACGGTTGCAGCTCTGGCTGCCGCTCAATCCCCAACAGCTGGCCAACATCACGCCGGACTCGTCCTTCAACTCGGCGATCTCCTTCGTCACCAACACCAACTGGCAGGGCTACGGCGGCGAGACCACCATGAGCTACCTCACCCAGATGCTGGGCTTGGCGGTGCAGAACTTCCTCTCCGCCGCCGCCGGCATCGTCGTGGTCATCGCCCTGATCCGCGGCTTCGCCCGGCACTCGGCCAAGACCATCGGCAACCTCTGGGTGGACCTGACCCGCATCACCCTCTACGTGCTGCTGCCCCTGTCCTTCCTGTTCGCGCTGGTGCTGGTGAGCCAGGGGGTGGTGCAGAACTTCAACGCCTATCAGGACGTGCAGACCCTGGAGGCCACCACCTACCAGCAGCCCAAACTGGACGCGGCCGGCGAGGCGTTGAAGGACGCCCAGGGCAATCCGGTCATGGAAGACGTGGTACGCCCCGCCCAGACCATCGCCATGGGACCGGCCGCTTCCCAGATCGCCATCAAGCAGCTGGGCACCAACGGCGGCGGCTTCTTCAACGTCAACTCGGCGCATCCCCTGGAGAACCCGACGCCCCTGGCCAATTTCCTGGAGATGCTGGCCATCCTGCTGATTCCCGCCGCCCTGTGCTACAGCTTCGGGCGCATGGTGGGGGACACGCGCCAAGGCTGGGCGGTGCTGGCGGCCATGACCGTCATCTTCGTCGGCGCCACCCTGGCCACCATGGTCTTCGAGCAGCAGGGCAACCCGGCCCTGGCCGCTCTCGGCGCCGACCAGACCGCCTCCGCACTCCAGCCCGGCGGCAACATGGAGGGCAAGGAGGCGCGCTTCGGCATCGCCGAATCCGCCCTGTGGGCAACGGCCACCACCGCCGCCTCCAACGGCTCGGTCAACTCCATGCACGACTCCTACACCCCCCTCGGCGGCATGGTGCCCATGGCCATGATGCAGTTGGGCGAGGTGGTTTACGGCGGCGTCGGCTCGGGCCTGTACGGCATGCTGGTGTTCGCCATCCTGGCGGTGTTCGTGGCCGGCCTGATGATCGGCCGCACCCCGGAATACCTGGGCAAGAAGATCGAGGCCTACGAGATGAAGATGACCTCCATCGCCATCCTGGTGGTGCCGCTGCTGGTGCTGGCGGGCACCGCCCTGGCGGTGATGCTGGCGGACGGCCGGGCCACCATCTTCAACCCCGGTGCCCACGGCTTCTCCGAGGTGCTGTACGCCTTCAGCTCGGCTGGCAACAACAACGGTAGCGCCTTCGCCGGCCTCGGCGCCAACACCCCGTTCTACAACCTGCTGCTGGGCATCGCCATGTGGTTCGGCCGCTTCGGCGTGATCGTGCCGGTGCTGGCCATCGCCGGCGCCCTGGCGGCCAAGAAGCGCATCGCCGTCACCGCCGGCACCCTGCCCACCCACGGCCCCCTGTTCGTCACCCTGCTGATCGGCACCGTGCTGCTGGTGGGCCTGCTCAACTACGTCCCCGCCCTGGCCCTGGGGCCGGTGGTCGAGCACCTGATGCTCTGGTCCGGCCGCTAAGGAGAAAACCATGACCCACAAGACCCTCACGCTATTCGACCCGACCCTGGTGCGGCCCGCCATCGTCGAGTCCTTCAAGAAACTCGATCCCCGCATCCAGTGGCGCAACCCGGTGATGTTCGTGGTCTACGTCGGCAGCATGCTGACCACCCTGCTGTGGGCCCAGGCCCTGGGCGGCCAGGGCGGGGCCGGGGTGGTGGAAACCCCCGGATTCATCCTGGCCGTGGCCCTGTGGCTGTGGTTCACGGTGCTGTTCGCCAACTTCGCCGAGGCCATCGCCGAGGGCCGCAGCAAGGCCCAGGCGGCGGCCCTGCGCGGTACCCGCAAGACCGTGGTGGCCAAGAAACTGCGCGAGGCGCGCTACGGCGC
>JBGSHR010000374.1:0-1814 GCA_041752155.1 Thiobacillaceae bacterium
TGGCCGCCGCCGCGCGAGATCACCCGACCCGGTCGGTTACCGGCGCCGCAGATCAGGCCCAGCGAGGCGAACGAGGTGGTGTTCATGTAGTTGTTGGTCCAGTAGTTGCCCTTCTCCAGCATGAAGCTGGCCTTGGGCTTGGAACCATCGGCCTTGGGCTTGGCGATCCACTCGGCGGCCTTCTTGATGTCGTCCGGGTTGAGGCCGGTGATCTTGGCCGCTACGTCGAGTTTGGATTCTTCCTGCGCCAGGATGAATTTCTTGTAGTCCTGCCAGTCGCTCTGCCAGGTGCCCCAGGTGGTGCGCCACTGCCAGCCTGTGTTGCGGGTGCCACGGCCGTAGCCCTGATCGACTTCCCACTGGTTGGCGACCCACTTGTCGATGAACTCCTGATCCTGCCAGTTGTTTTCCAGAATAATACGCGCCAGGGCCATGTGCAGCACGGTGTCGGTGCCCGGGATGATGGGCAGCCAGAGGCCACGTCCCTGCTCGACCGCCCAGGCCACGCCGGTGGTCTTGTGCGGGGTGACGAAGATCATCTTCTTGTCGCCGGGCATCATCCAGGTGGTGAACAGAGTGGTCTTGGTCTCGTAGGGATCGACGCCGGACATGAAAGCCACTTCGCAGTCGCCCCAGTCCTGATAGCTGGCGGCGAAGGAGTCGAGGCCGGCGTCATCGAGACCGGTGGCGTCGTTGGTGTTGGCGCACTTGTCGTGCGGCGCCATGGACGGCGTGCCGATGCTGGTCATGCCTAAGCGGGTGATGGCGTAGGTGTTCTCGAAGTACTGGTAGGAGTACATCTTGATCGCCCAGGCATGTTCGCCATGCTTGTCCAGCACGTACTTGGAGATGTCGGACATGGCGTCCAGCAGCAGATCCCAGGACACCGGTGTGAGCTTGCCGTTGACCCGAATCATGGGCTGGGTCAGGCGCTCGCGGGTGCGCGTCTTCGGGTTGAAGCACTTCTGCGCCAGGGTGGCGCCGCGGATGGAGTCGTTGCCGCCGACGTTGACCACGGTGGCGTCCTTGTCCGGCACCACGATGACGTTGTGCGGCTTGCCGTTGTAGCTGACCACGGTGTGCTGCGCCGGGCTGGCCCAGACGCCGATGGACTGGTCCGGGAAATTCACGCCCATGGCGTTGTCGGCGGCCTTGGCGCCGCCGTCTTTCCCGACCGGCCAGCGGTAGACCTTGTAGCCGCAGGCGATGGTGCAGTAATCGCAGGCGGTGGTCAGCACGTCCGCGTCCTTGGGCGGCAACGTCATCCGATCCACGGCGTGCACCGGTTCGGGCATCTGGGGTGTCGCTTTGGGGTTCCAGAGCTTGCTCATTGTTTTCTCCTTAAGCGCGGTTGGTGTTGGTGGCGTGGCCGAAGATCAGGCCCATGACGCCAACGGCGTAGATGTCGTCGCCCTGGGTCTCCAGGACGATCTGGGGCAGGCTCTCGGCGGCGTGGCCGGTGACCACCATGCCGTGGCGGGTCAGGTCGAAGGTGGTCAGGTGCAGCGGGCACGGGCCCAGCACCTGATGTTTGGCCTTGTAGCTGCCCTGCATGGTCATGCCCATGTGGGTGCACTGCTGATTGAAGGCCACGATATCCAGATCCTTGCCGATGCCGCCGCCGGCGGGCGCGCCCAGTTTCACCAGGAGGTTATGCACGTCCGGGTAGGGGTAGGCGAACTCGACCGGTACGCCGGCCTTCAAGGCGGACAGGCTGCCGACCTTCTGGCGTGGATAGCTCGCCTTCAGGGCTTGCAGGGTCTGCGCGCCGACGCTGGCCTGGCCGCCCGCCTTGGCGCTGCTGCCGCAGCCGG
>JBGSHR010000375.1:0-4998 GCA_041752155.1 Thiobacillaceae bacterium
CTCCAGGTGGCCAGGGTGGCGTCGTCGGCGGCCAATTGGGCCATGCGCCGGAACAGGCCGGGCGCCCACATGTCCGGGTTCTTGCGCGGATCGAAGCCGTCCAGGTAGAAGGCATCCACCCGAGCTTCCAGCTGGCGCAGACAGGCCGCCGTGTCGCCGAACATGAGGGTGAGCACTACCCGGCCGGCGGCGAATTCCAGGCGATGAAAACCGGGGGTGAGCAAGGGCCAGTCCGCCCGCAGGTAGCTGGCGATGTAGCTGAAATCCTTCCAGCGCGCGTGAATCCGGGCCAGGTCCTGGCTCAGGAAGGGATGTTTCTCCACGGCCAGGTAGTGCAGGCGCTGGGGACGCTGGGGATCGGCGCGCCAGGCGGCCCAGGTGGCGAGGAAGTTGAGACCGGCGCCGAAGCCATTCTCCAGGATGACGAAGCGTTCCCGCCCGGCCCAGCGTCGCGGTAGACCATTGCCGCCGAGGAATACATGCTGGGCCTGGCCGGGGCCGCCGCCGACAGAATGGTAGACATCGTCGAAGGCCGGGGAGAAGGGCGTGCCGTCCGGAGAGAAGGCCAGGCTTGCGGGGGTGATGGGCATGCGAAATGAATCAGTGCAGCGTGGGGGAGGGGCCCTCGAACAGGGCGGCTACGGCGGGGCCGTCGAGCCGGTATTCCCGGTTGCAGATGTCGTCGCGGATCAGGATTTCACCTTTGTCGCGCAGGACGGCGTCGCATTCGGCCCGGCCTAGGGAGACCAGCATGTCGTGGATCTTTTCCCAGTCTTCCGGGCAGTGGTGGTGGACCGGGCGGGGGTCGAACACGCGCAGTTCTTCGTGGGGGAACAGGCGGTGCAGCAGCTCCAGCGGTTCATGGGCCAGCAATTCCTGGTCTTTCAAGGTGGCCAGCAGATGCTGGACGCGGTTCCAGCCGTCCGGGTCCTTCTCGTCCGTCGTGGGCAGCTTTTGCAGCAACAGGCCGGCGGCCCGCTGGGGATTCGCCGCCAGGGCCAGGCGGGTGGGCTGCTGCTCGGAGCGGGTCAGGTAGTGCTCGAAGATGGCGGCGATGCTGTTGCCCTCCAGGGCGACCAGGCTCTGGTAGGGCTGGCGCATGCCCACCGCGTCCAGATTGAGCAGGAGATGGCCATTCCCCAGCAGGGTATGGGCCGGGGCATCGGCTGCGAGGGTGTCCGGGTTCCAGCGCGCCATGCCGCGCAGGCGCAGCTGTTCATCGCAATCCAGAACCAGCAGGTTGATGGGCCCCTCGCCGCGTAGCTGGAAGGTCATGCGCCCGGGCTGTTTCAGGTTGGCGCCGATCAGGATGGTGATGGTGCTCATCTCCCCCAGCAGCCGGGCCACCGTTTCCGGGTAGTCGCGCCGGGCGGTGAGGTCTTGCCAGGTCTGGTCCAGGCTGACCAGGGCACCCCGGATATCCAGGTGTTCGAACAGAAAGGGTTGCACGCAATCGCGGATAAGGGGCATGGCTAAGCTTGAGCGCAGGGAGTATCGAAGGCGAATTGTAGGGCAGAGCGCTATTCTGGAATTGTTGGGCGGGGCTGAAAAAAATGCGAGGAGGGCGCCATGCGTTTGTTGACCTGGAACATTCAGTGGGGGCGCGGCATGGATGGTCGCGTGGATCTGCGCCGCATCGCCGACGGCATCCGGGCCATGGGCGAGTTCGACGTCATCTGCCTACAGGAAGTGGCGGTGAACTTTCCCGGTTTGCCCGGGAGCAAGGGCGAGGACGGCATGGCGCTGTTGTCCGAGCAGCTGGCCGATTACACGCCCGTCTACGCTCCCGCCACCGATCTGCCCGACGGCCGGGGCGGGCGCAAGCAGTTCGGCAACGCCATCTTCTCGCGCCTGCCGGTGGGCCAGGTGTTCCGCCATCTGTTGCCCTGGCCGGCCGATCCGATCACCCCCAGCATGCAGCGGGTGCTGCTGGAGGCGGTGGTCACGGCGCCCTTTGGCCCGTTGCGGGTGCTGACCACCCATCTGGAGTACTACTCGCCCTTGATTCGCGCCGCCCAGGTGGCGGCCCTGCGCGAACTCCACGCCCAGGCCTGCGATCATGCCCGCACGCCCCGGGTCGGCGTGGGGGAAGAGGGCGGCAGTTTCGAGGTGTTGCCGCGTCCGAGCATGGCCCTGTTGTGCGGCGATATGAACTTCCCCGCCGAGGCGCCGGATCGGCAGCGTCTCTTGGCATCCTTCGGCGATGCCACCCCGGCCTGGCGCGACAGTTGGGAACTGCTGCATCCCGGCCGGCCCCATGCCCCCACCGTCGGCATCCACCCGGTGGATTTCGTCGACCGGCCCGCCTGTTTCGATTTCGTGTTTTTGAGCGAGGATCTGGCCCCCAGGCTGACGGCCCAGGGCATGGACAGCGAGACGGCGGCCTCGGACCACCAGCCGGTGTGGGTGGAGCTGGCGGATGCGTGAGCAATAGGGCAGAGATCACCTAGCCCGGCTTCAGCCGTACCGCATATTTGGCGCTGAACTTGGCCAGCTTGGGCGCCACCACGAACTGGCAGTAGGGCTGATGAGGATTCTGGTCGTAATAACCCTGGTGGTAATCCTCCGCCGGCCAGAAGGTCTCGGCGCGAGCGAGTTGGGTGACGATGGGTTGGGGAAAAGCCTGCTCCGCCGTGAGCCGGGCGATGTAGGCTTCGGCCTCGGCCTTCTGCTCGGCGCTATGCCAGAAGATGGCGGAGCGGTACTGGCTGCCCACATCATTGCCCTGGCGGTTCAGGGTGGTGGGGTCGTGCAGCAGGAAGAACACCTCAAGTAGTTCCTGATAGCTGACCTGCCCCGGGTCGAAGCGGATCTGCACCACCTCGGCGTGGCCGCTGGCACCGGTGCAGACTTCCTTGTAAGTGGGATGCGTGCTCGGGCCGCCCATGTAGCCGGAGAGGGCGGTTTCCACTCCCCGCAAGCGGTTGAACGGGGCTTCCAGGCACCAGAAGCACCCCCCGGCCAGGGTGGCTGTTTCGCCGGGCTGATTGGAATCTTTGCTCATATTCGGGTTCTCCCGTTTTCGTGGATATCATGATCGGAGATGGTTTTCAGATTTAGTTCGAAGGTGCCGATAAGCCGGAGATATAGAGCAAGGTAAAACATGAAACAAGCAGAAGCATGATCGAGCAGCGCATCGCCATAGAACAACTCCGCATTGGGCTCTATATCCGCCTGGATGGCTGGATGGAACATCCTTTCATGTTCAGTAGTTTCAAGATCCGCACGGAGAAGCAGTTGAACGTGTTGCGTTCCCTGGGGCTGAAAGACGTGATCTACCTGCGCGACAAGAGCGACCTGCCGCCCCTGCCGCCACCCATGGCGGATGCACCGCCAGCCCCGCCGCCGCCGGTGGACCCCGAGGTGGCGGCCATGTGGCAGGCCAAGAAGGAGCGCCGGGAACAACTGAGCCAGCAACGCGAGGCCCTGGGGCGTTGCGAGAAAAAATTCGTCAACAGCATGTCCTCGGTCAAATCACTGTCGCGTAACCTGTTCGCCCGGCCGCAAGAGTCTCTGGCCCAGGCTCAGGAACTGGTGGCCGAAGTGGTGGGGTCGCTCCTGGCGGAGAAGGACGTGATGCTCCATCTCATGAACGCCAAGAGCGGCGACGAAGGGGCTTATTACCACGCCCTCAACGTCACCATGCTGTCCCTCATGCTGGCCAAGGAGGCCGGGGTTAGCCCGGAGGACATGCATGCCCTGGGCCTGGGCTGCCTGTTGCACGACATGGGCAAGGAGCGGGTGCCGAGCCAGATTCTGTTGAAAAAATCGGCCTGGAGCACGGCGGAGCGCAATTTCTACCAGGAGCACGTGGTGTACGGCGTGGAGATGGCGCGCAAGCTGCCCGGACTGTCGCGTGGCGCCCTGGAAGTGATCGCCATGCATCATGAATTCATGGACGCCAGCGGCTTTCCGGGCGGCCTGCCGGGCGGACGCATCGGCCAGCTGGGGCGCATCGCCGCCATCGCCAACAGCTTCGACAACTACTGCAACCGGGTCAACGTGGCGGATTCCATGACCCCCGCCGAGGCGGTTTCCCACATGTTCCGGCGCGAGAAGGAAAAATACGATCCGGTGCTCATGCAGCATTTCATCCGCTGTCTGGGGGTGTATCCCCCCGGCAGCGTGGTCAAGCTCAGCAACGACGCCATCGCCCTGGTGGTGAGCGTCAACCCGGGCAAGCTGCTGCACCCGACCCTGTTGTTGTATGACCCGGAGGTGCCCAAGGAAGAGGCGCTCATGCTGGACATGGCGGATGAGCCGGACCTGGCCATCGTGAGTGCCATGCGCCCCGGCAACCTGCCCAAAGAGGTGTTCGAATACCTGAGCCCGCGCAGTCGGATCAGCTATTACTCCGATGGTGCGTCGCCCAAGAAGTCGGCTTGATGGCTTGGCCTGTCGCCACGATGAGGCGGTGTTCGGCTTGTGGGTGAATCTTCAGCGGTCGGCGGGTAGCAGGCGCTCTACCAGGCGCACCCAGTAGCTGGCGCCCAGGGTCAGGATATCGTCGTTGAAGTCGTAGTGGGGGTTGTGCAGCATGCAGCCGCCCTCCGCCAAGCCGTTGCCGATCCATACATAGCATCCCGGTTTTTCCCGCAGCATGTAGGAGAAGTCTTCCGCGCCCATGGAGGGGTTGTCGTTGGTGCGCACTTGTTCGGCTCCCACCAGATCCCGTAGGACTTCGGCGCAGACCTCCGCCTCGGCCCGGGAGTTGATGGTGGGAGGGTAGCCCCGGCGGTAATCCAGGGTGGCCTGGACCCCGTGGGCGGCGGCGATGCCGGCGCACAGGCGTTCCATGGCGGATTCGATGGTGTCTTCCACTTCCGGACGGAAGGCGCGCACCGTGCCGGCGATGCGCGCCTCGGCCGGGATCACGTTGTAGGCCTCGCCGCCGGCGAAGAACTTGGTGATGGACAACACCGCCGCATCCAGCGGGTCCAGGGCGCGACTCACCACGGTCTGCAGGGCCTGGACCAGGGCGGCGCCGGCGATGAGGGG
>JBGSHR010000376.1:0-5199 GCA_041752155.1 Thiobacillaceae bacterium
GCGGGCCGGGATGGCGGCGCGGACGCTTGACCAGCCCGATCCTTTCGCCGGGGCGCTTCTGCTCTTCCCCTTGCTCTATCAGGAGCTTCAGCCGGGCCAGGAGCCGGCCTACGATCCGGTGGTGGATCAGGCCCATCAGGATGTGGTCATTCTGCAACCCAAGTTATCCGCCGGTTATTGGTGGCGTGATCGCCTCAAGGCGCGACTGGAAGCCGCTGGCAGTCGGGTCTGGCTGAGCGTGTTGAACGGCCTGCGGGATGGCTTTTATCGCCGCGGCGATGCCTCTGCCCAGGAGTCGGATGCCGGCGCCCAACTGGGCAAGATCATGCTGGATGGCCTGAAGCCCCTGATGCGGGGCATCGAGACAAGGAAAACGGATCAGCCATGACTTTGCGCAAACTATTGGGCCTGTTGGCCTTGTTGCCCGCCCTCTTGGCGGCTCCGCTGCTGGCGGGGGAGCTGAAGCCCTTGCCCTTGAAGCCCGCTCCGGCTTTGCATCTAACAACGCTGGATGGCGCCAAAGTCGATTTGGAGCGGCTGCGCGGCAGGGTGGTGGTGGTAAATTTCTGGGCCGTTTGGTGTCCGCCTTGCCGCAAGGAAATGCCGTCCATGGGGCGCCTGGCGCAGCAGTTCGCCGATCGGCCGTTCACCTTGCTCGGGGTCAACGCGGGAGACACGCCCGAGGACATTCGGAGCTTTCTCCAGCAGGTGCCGGTTTCCTTCCCCATCCTGTTGGACGCTGAGGGCAGCCAGCTTAAGCCCTGGCAGGTGTTCGCCTTCCCGACCAGCTATGTGGTGGATAAGCGGGGGCGTCTGCGCCTGGGGCTGTTCGGCTCCATCGAGTGGGATAGCCCGGAGGCCATCGCCCAACTGGAGGCCCTGCTGGCGGAGCCGGAGTGAGTCTGTTCCCCAGGTGATCCCATTGGCCCAGCTGATCCCGGGATATTTTTCCAGGCTTGATGCTTACGGATTTTGCTCGTCGGGCGGGCTGGATGAAGGCGAACTCGCCATGCTCTCGCGCCCACCCTCGCGCAAGCGCTCCAGTAACGTGAAGCTGGGATAGCCGTCCGCCGGCAGGGCCGCCTGATCCTGAAAATTGCGGATGGCCGCCCTGGTCTGGGCGCCCAGAACACCATCCGCCTCACCGGGTTCGAATCCCCGCTGGATCAATTGTTGTTGAATCTCCAGGACATCGTCCCGGCTCAGGCGCTGGTTGTCCGTGTCCTCATTGCCCTGAAGAGGCGTTCCACATAACAGCTGGTCGGACAGAATTCCCACCGCCAGGGCGTAATTGATGGAGCGGTTCCAATTGAGGATGGCGCTGAAATTTCGGTAGGCCAGGAAGGCCGGCCCGGTATGGCCCTGGGGCAGGAGGATGGCACCCTTGAGCTCGGATTGGGGCAGGGGCGTGCCGTCGGCTTGGGTAACGCCGAGGGCGCGCCAGGCGGTCACGGGTTTCTTGATGTCCGGACGGGCGAGGCGCCAGTCGAAATCCGGCGGCAGGCGTACTTCGCGCCCCCAGAGTTCCCGCTCCCGCCAACCTATTTGATGCAGGTAATTGGCGGCGGAGGCGAAGGCGTCCGGCAGGGAGTGCCAGAGGTCTTTCTTGCCGTCGCCATCCGCGTCCACGGCATAGGCCTGAAAGGTGGAAGGCATGAACTGGAGGTGGCCCATGGCGCCGGCCCAAGAGCCGGTCATCTCCGCCGGGGGGATGTGGCCCGCCTGGAGGATATCCAGGGCGCTCAGTAGCTGGGCGCGGAAAAAATCACTGCGCCGGGCGTCGAAGGCCAGGGTGGCCAGGGCGGCGGGCACCGGGTAATTGCCCAGGTACTGGCCGTAGTGGGTTTCCAGACCCCAGAAGGCAACCAACAGACTGGGCGGAATGCCGTAGCGTCCGGAGATGTCGGCCAGAAGCTGACTGTGCTCTTGCAGCAGCTTGCGGCCTTCCTCCACCCGCTCCGGGGTTACGCGCCGATCCAGATAGTTCAGGAAAGTGTCCAGGAACTCGGGCTGGCGCTGATCCAGATCCAGCACCTTGGGGATGAGCTCGATATCGCCCAGGGCGGCATCCAGCACCGTCTCAGAAACGCCCCGGGACACGGCCTCCTCGCGCAAGGCGGTCAGCCAGGAGGCAAAGTCGGGGGGGACGCCAGCCCGGGCCGGCAGCGCGGTCAGCAGGCAAACCAGCAGCGCCAGGCCGGGTCGTGCTAGGTATTTCAGGATATTGATAGGTTTCTCCTAGAGGGGGCGAAGCGAGCTTTTTTTAGGCTAACCGCGCGGCATGGGTCGGGACAAGCGAAGAGGGTATCCGTGCCATGCCGTACCAGGGGAATTTGAGGGCGAAACCCCGGAGGCGTTCCCGGCCATGGAAAAAACGCCAGTGGCCACGGGTCTTGCCGGCAGGCGTGACGGCAGATCCCTTCAGTCGCTCATCGGTGCACTTGATCTGTAGAATGCCCCGCACGCTTGGTTCCCATGTCCGCATGGCCCGCGGGTCGACGCGATGCTTTTTCGAATCGGGCGCGCTAGCCCTCGTTAGCTTCAGGACACCGCATGCTTAATCTTTCCGCCAAGACGCTGGTTGCCGCATTTCTCTTTCTGCTCGTCGGTCTGGCTGCCGCCCATGCGGTGCCCAGCCTGGAAATCGCCGTGGTCATGGGTATCCTGCTGCTCACGGTGTTTCTGTTCGCCTTCGAGGTGGTGGGGGTGGATGTGGCGGCGGTGAGCATCATGGTCCTGCTGGGCCTGATCAGCACCTTCAGCGATAAATTGGGCCTGGCCCACTCCCTGGTACCCACCGCCGACCTGTTCCGGGGTTTTTCCAGCAACGCGGTGATGTCCATCATCGCCGTGATGATCATCGGCGCCGGCCTGGACAAGACCGGGCTGATGAGCCGGGTGGCGGGCAGCATATTGAAAATGGCCGGCCAGACCGAGGCCCGCATCATCCCCGCCATCTCCGGCACGGTGGGCTTCATCTCCAGCTTCATGCAGAACGTGGGGGCCGCCGCCCTGTTCCTGCCGGTGGTCGGGCGGATCGCGGACCGCACCGGCCTGCCCATGTCCCGTCTGCTGATGCCCATGGGGTTCTGCGCCATCCTGGGCGGCACCATCACCCTGGTGGGTTCCAGTCCGCTGATCCTGCTCAACGACCTGATCCTCACCACCAACAAGGGCCTGCCGCCCGACGAGCAGATGGCGACCTGGACGCTGTTCTCGGTCACGCCCATAGGCCTTGCCCTGCTGGCCACGGGCATCGTCTATTTTGTGCTGGCCGGACGTTTCGTCCTGCCTGGCGGCAAGCGCGACGCCATCACCAAGGCCACCAATGCCATGCAGTATTTCCAGGACCTCTACGGCCTGGACTACGAGCTTTTCGAGGTGGTGGTGCCCGCCGACAGCCCCCTGGTGGGCAAGCTGCTGGATGACGCCGAACGGGACGGCAAGATCCGCGTCATCGCCGCCCTGCGCGGCAGCGAGGATCTGCGCGTCGGTCCCGGCGGCCTGGCCCGGGATGTCGGCATCGAGGCCAACACCGTGCTGGGCATCCTGGCCGCGCCCGAGCGGCGCGAGGCCTTCGTCGCGGCGAATAGGCTGCACCAGCGCAATGGTCTGGAGTCCTTCGCCGAATCCCTGGCCGCCGCCAAGGCAGGCATCGCCGAGGTGGTCATCCCGCCGGGCTCAACGCTGATCGGCAAGAGCGCCCGCGAGATCTGGATGCGCAAGACCTACGGCCTCGCCATGGTCGCCCTGCATCGCGGCGGCAAGACCCTGCGCGAAGGCGATGGCATCCGCAACATGCCGCTGCAGGCCGGCGATGCCCTGGTGGTGCACACCTCCTGGGAGGCCTTGGCCCACCTGGAAAAGAACCGTGATTTCGTGGTCATCACCACCGAGTACCCCCACGAGGAGTCACGCCCCCACAAGGTAGCCCCCGCCCTGTTGTTCTTCGGCGTCGCCTTGTTCATGGTGTTGTTCACCGACGCGCGCCTGTCCATCGCCTTGATGACCGGCGCCGTCGGCATGATCCTGTCCGGCGTGCTGCGCATCGAGGAGGCCTACCAGGCCGTGAGCTGGAAGTCGGTATTCCTGCTGGCCAGCCTGATCCCCCTCGGCCTGGCGGTGGAGACCAGCGGCACCGCCGCCTGGATCGCGCAACAAACCCTGAACCTGCTGGGCGACGTGCCCATCTGGGTACTGCAACTGGTCATCGCCGTCCTGGCCACCTTCTTCACTCTGGTCATGTCCAACGTCGGCGCCACCGTGCTGCTGGTGCCCCTGGCGGTGAACATCGCCGTCGACGTCGGCGCCAACCCGGCGGTGTTCGCCCTCACCGTGGCCCTGGCCACCTCCAACTCCTTCTTCCTGCCCACCCATCAGGTGAACGCCCTGATCATGGGGCCGGGGGGCTATCGGGTGGTGGACTTCATGCGGGCCGGCGGCATCATGACGGTGCTGTTCCTGGCGGTCATGATGGTGATGCTGAACCTGATCTACTGACAGCGCCTGCCCGGCCTGGTCGGTCGGGGGCGTCCAGCCAGTGCTGGTGTCCAGCGGCAGGCTCCAGAACCGCATGGGTTCACCTTCAATTCCCCCTCAGCTGTCCGCCATGAACGGGTAATCCGTATAGCCCCTGGCGTCGCCGCCGTAGAAGGTGCTGGGGTCGGGGGTATTGAGGGGGGCGTCGGCGCGCAAGCGGGCCTCCAGGTCCGGGTTGGCGATGTAGGCGACGCCGAAGGCCACCATGTCGGCGCGGCCGGCGGCCAGGACGGCGTTGGCTTTTTCCTTGTCGTAGCTGGCGTTGGTCATCAGCACCCCCTGCCACACCCCACGCAATTCCAAGGGGTCGAAGTAGGGCCCGGCGGCGCCGGGGGCTTCCTTGCCCATCTCCGTGAGGTGCAGGTAGGCGAGGGGGAAGCGGCCGAGCAGTTCCACCACCCGGGTGAAGGTGCCCTTGGGGTCGCTGTCAGACATGCCGTTGAAGGGATTCAGCGGCGACAGGCGCACGCCCACCCGATCCGCGCCCCACACAGCGCATACCGCATCCATCACTTCCAGCAGCAGGCGGGCGCGCTTGTCCACGCTGCCGCCGTAGGCGTCGTCGCGTTGGTTGCTGCCGTCGCGCTGGAACTCGTCCTGCAGTTAGCCGTTGGGGGCTTGTACTTCGACGCCGTCGAAGCCGGCCGCCAGGGCCAGGTC
>JBGSHR010000377.1:0-2845 GCA_041752155.1 Thiobacillaceae bacterium
CGCCGGTGGCCGCGCCAATGGCGGCGGCGATGTCGCCCAGGGCGTCCACGGCGTTATGTCGCCAAGGCGTTGTTTTTCAGGGATTTACTTCACGAGGGCCTTGGACTCGCGGGATTCGCCGGCCTCTTCCATGCGGCGCAGATAGGCCTGCCAGTAGAAGTCCTGCTTGGCTCCCAGGTCGTAGAGATAGTCCCAGGAATAGATGCCGGAGTCATGGCCGTCGGAGAACACCAGTGCCACTGCATACTGACCTACCGGCTCGATCTGTTTGATCTCCACATCTTTCTTGCCCACCTGGAGCACCTCCTGGCCCGGGCCGTGGCCGCGCACCTCGGCGGAAGGCGAGAACACCCGCAGGTATTCGCACGGCAGGTTGAAACGGCTGCCGTCGTTGAAGGCGATTTCCAGGATACGGGACTGCTGGTGCAGCTTGATTTCTGTAGGGATGGGGGTGTTGGCGGAAAGACCGGCCATGACTTCGTTCCTTTTATTAGGATTTGGTGATGGAGCGAAGTTTGCCAGTCAGGCCGGCTGGGGACAAGCCCGACTTATTTTGTCGGGTATTGGGTGCTTGCAGTGTGCCCTAGTGGATCAAGGTGGCCAGATGCATGAAGGCGAGGGACATCACCGTGCCGATGGCGGCGCCGGCCAGCACATCGGACAACCAATGCAGGCCCAGGATCAGACGCGAGGCCGCCACCAGCAGGGTGAACGGGATCAGCAAAGCGGCCAGGGCCGGGTAGTAGGAGACGGCGACCAAGGTGAAGCAGACCGCGTGCAAGGTATGTCCGGACGGGAAGCTGTAGTAGTCCAGGGGCAGCGTGGTCAGGCGAATGGCGGGTTGGGCCTGGCAAGGGCGCGAGCGCGAGGTGGTGGACTTGATCCATTTGTAGGTAAGGGTGCAGCTCAATCCGGCGGCGATCATCACCAACACCGGTTCCAAGGCGGCAATGCCATCCATGATCAGCATGGCGACCATCAAGCCGTACCAGAAAATACCATCGCCCAGGCGGCTCACGGCGCCGAAAAAGCTGGAGAACAGGCGTTTGTGGTTGGCCCGGTTGAAACGCATGGCCAAGCGCAATTCCCAATCGGAATAACGCGCCAAAACACCCACATTGGCGTTCATGCCACTGGCATGAACATGTTCAGACGGATTCCAGTCCAAAAAGGGCTCGCTCATGACGGACCTCACTTTCTTGCACAATATCGACAAGGATACCCTCCAGCCGGGCAAAGATGCTGTCCCAAGACTGGGTAAGGGCGGTGGCGCGGGCGGCATCGCCCATACGTTGGAGTTGCGGATGTGTTGCCAGTTCATTGGCCTTGGCGATGAAGGCGGTTTCGTCGCCGTAATTCGCCTTCAGGCCGTTGATTTCATGCTTCAGATGTTCCGCGGCGGCGGCGTAATCGAAGGCGACCTGGGGCAAGCCGCTGGCCATGGCCTCCATCACGACGTTGCCGAAGGTTTCGGTCAGGCTGGGGAACAGGAACATGTCGCCGGAGGCGTAATGGGCCGCCAGATCCTCGCCCCGGCGCGGACCGCAAAATATGACGCGGGGGTGAGCCGCCTTGAACGCGGACAGTTCCGGGCCGTCCCCCACCAGGATCAGCTTGGCATCCGGGCGAGTCGCCTCGAGGGCCGTAAAGGCCTTGAATAGCAGCGGCAGGTTCTTTTCCGGGGCGATACGGCCCACGTACACCACCGCCAGTCCGTTCTCCCCCACACCCCATTCGGCGCGCAGGTCCTGGCTGCGGCGCGCCGGAGTGAACAGGATCGTGTCCACGCCCCGGGCCACCACCTCGACATTGCGATAGCCCGCCGCTTCCAGATCCCGACGCATGGTGAAGGAGGGGACCATGGTCACCCGGGATTGATTGTGGAAACGCCGCAGATAGGCCATCACCGGCCTCTTCAGCCAGCCGAAGCCGTAGTGGCCGCTGTAGCTGTGGAAATTGGTGTGGAAATCGCTTGCCACCGGGATGCGCAGCTTGTTGGCCACCGCCAGGGCGGACCAGCCCAAGGGGCCCTCGGTGGCGATATGCACCACATCGGGCCGGCGCAGGGACCACAAGCGGCTCAGTGCCGCCTTGGCCGGCAGGCCCATCTTCAGGCCGCCGTAGCGGGGAATCGGGACGCCGGGGCGCAACACCTGTTCCAGATTGGTTTCCGGCGAGGGATTGTCGCTGGCGTGCTGGCGCGGGCGCACCAGTTGGATCTGATGTTCCCGGGCCTGCAAGGCCTTCACCATCAGGCCGAGCGTCATCGCCACGCCGTTGATCTCGGGCGGGTAGGTCTCGGTCACCACCGCCACGCGCAGGCGGCGACGGGCGACCGGGAATTGTTGAACGGCGAGTCCTTGAGCAAACATGTTGCCAATTTGCCTGGGGATCAATACGTGAACATGAAGGAAATGCGACGTTTGCATGACACGGGCGGATGTGTTGTTCCTTGACGCCCTAGGGGCTTTCGGGATTAAATGCGCGCCTCTTTTCGGTCGGGGTTCCCCGATCGGTCAAATGTGGCCAGGTAGCTCAGTTGGTAGAGCAGCGGATTGAAAATCCGCGTGTCGACGGTTCGATTCCGCCCCTGGCCACCAACGAATTCAAGCAGTTAGCACGGAAGGCAAGCGGAAATGTCTCGATTTCTGAGACTTTTCTGAGACTGGCAACGGGAAACCCTTGCGCTGCAAGCGCGCGAGCGCATTACATCAACCCGCCAGCTGCTCCCGCAGGTCGATGTCCCGCAGCACTCCCGGGTCTTCGCCGGGCACCAGGACGACCTGGGCGGCATGGGCCGCGAGCAGCCGCCAGGCGCCCTCGTCCCCTTCCTGCTGCATGAGCG
>JBGSHR010000378.1:0-38223 GCA_041752155.1 Thiobacillaceae bacterium
GCGATCAGGCGCAGGTAGGCGGTGAGGTCCTTGATCTCGGCCTTGTCGAAGAAGGACTGGCCGCCCGAGAGCTGGTACGGGATCTTGGCGCTGCGCAGGGCCTCCTAGATCAGGCGCGCCTGGTGGTTGCCCCGGTACAGCACGGCGTAGTCGGCGTGGCGCGTGCGGTGCTCGAACTTGTGGGCGGAGATGCGCAGGGCCACGGTCTCCGCCTCGTGCCGGTCGTCGCGGCATTGCAGCAATTCCACGTGGTCGCCCAGGCCCAGCTCGCTCCACAGGTTCTTCTCGTGCAGGCGCGGATTGTTGCGGATCACGCTGTTGGCGGCGCGCAGGATGCGCTGGCTGGAGCGGTAGTTCTGGGTCAGGGGGATGATCTTGAGACTGGGCCAGTCCTGGCTGAGGCGGCGCAGGTTCTCCACGTCGGCGCCGCGCCAGGCATAGATGGCCTGGTCGTCGTCGCCCACGGCGGTGAAACGGCCCATGGGTCCGGCCAGCAGCTTCATGAGCTCGTACTGGGCGCCGTTGGTGTCCTGGTATTCGTCCACCAGCAGATAGCGCAGGCGCCCCTGCCAGGTGGCGAGGGCCTCGGGATGTTCCCGGAACAGCACCACCGGCAGGCGGATCAGGTCGTCGAAATCCATGGCCTGGTAGGCGCGCAGGGTATTCTGGTAGTCGCGGTAGGCGTGGGCGGTCTGGACCTCGCCCTCGTCCTTGGCGGCCTGGAGGGCGGCCTCCGGCGTGAGCAGGGCGTTCTTCCAGTTGGAGATCAGCGCCGCCGCCTGGCGCAGGCTGGACTTGTCCGTGTTCTTGAGGATGTCGGACAGGATCTGCTGGGCATCGGCGGCGTCCAGCACCGAAAAGCGCGGCTTGTAGCCGAGTCGCTTGGCCTCGTGGCGCAGGATCTGCAGGCCCAGGGAATGGAAGGTCGACACCGTGAGGCCCTTCGCCGCCTTGCCCGGGAGCAGTTCCGCCACCCGTTCCCGCATCTCCCGGGCCGCCTTGTTGGTGAAGGTGATGGCAGCGATGTGGCGCGCCTCGATGCCGCACTCGGTCACCAGCCAGGCGATCTTGCGGGTGATGACACGGGTCTTGCCGGAACCGGCCCCGGCCAGCACCAGGAGCGGGCCGTCCAGGTATTTCACGGCCTCGCGCTGGGGCGGGTTCAGGTCATCGATGCGCATGGAGAAATGAAAACGGCCCGCGGTTACGCGGGCCGTTCAAGGTAGGAGCGGAGATCAGCGCAGGCCGTTGACGTATTCGGCGACGGCTTTTATTTCATGATCGGTCAGCTTGCGGGCGATGACCTGCATCATCTTGCCGCCGTCGTTGCTGCGGTCACCGCTACGGAAGTTGTGCAGTTGGGAAGCCACATACTTGGCGTGCTGGTTGGCCAGCCGCGGGAACTGGACCGGGATGCCGGCGCCCGTGGGGCCGTGGCAGGCGGCGCAGGCGGGGACCCCGCTGCCCTGGTTGCCACCCTTGTAGATCTTCATGCCTTCCTCGGCCAGGGCGGCTTCCTTGGCTTGCTTGGGCTTGGGCTGCTGGGCACCGAAGTAAGCGGCCAGATTTAGGATGTCGCTGTCGGAGAGCTTGGCGGCGTTGGGCGCCATGATGGCGTTCTTGCGCACACCGGAGCGAAATTCGGTGAGCTGCTTGGCGATGTATTCAGGGCTCTGTCCAGCCAAGACAGGGTAGGTCGGATTGTTGCTATTGCCATCGGTGGTGTGGCACGCGCCACAGACATCGTTGACGATTTTCTGTGCCATGGCGGCATCGCCCTTGGCGGCGGTGGGGGCCGAGGTGGGGTTGGCCCAAGAGGCGGCGGCGAACAACAGACCAGTCAACAGCGCGAAGAATTTCATGTATCGCTCCTTAAATCCTGAATGACAGCAAGGGAAAATCGCGGCATTGTAGCGGCCCGAGAATTATCGTGCCAGCCTTGTGCTTAACGCCACCTTCCATACTACCGTTGCCCATTTACGCGACCTGCCTGCCGACAGCTTGGCGGAAGTCGCCTTCGCCGGCCGTTCAAACGCCGGCAAATCCAGTGCAATCAATACCTTGTGCAACCATAAGCGCTTGGCCTACGTGAGCAAGATGCCCGGACGCACCCAGCATCTAAATTTTTTCCGGGTGGAAGAAAGCCGGTTCCTGGTGGACTTGCCCGGATACGGCTTCGCCAAAGCCCCCAAAGAGCAGAAATGGGTCTGGCAAGCGCTGATCGGCGGTTATCTGGAAAAACGGCCCCAGTTGGTCGGCCTAGTGGTGATCATGGATATCCGCCATCCCTTGACCGATCTGGACTGGTCCCTGCTGAACTGGTTCAAACCCTCCGGCCGCCCCGTTCACGTACTGCTTTCCAAGAGCGACAAGCTGTCCCGCGGACCGGCGATGCAGACCCTGCAAAAGGTCAAGGCAGAACTGGGCCAGGCCGGCCTGCAAGCGAGCGTGCAATTGTTTTCCAGCCTCAAGCGTGTGGGTGTGGATGAGGCGGAAAACCTGGTACGCGACTGGCTGGGAACACCCAAAAAAAACCCGGCTCAAGGGGAGAAAGCCGGGCAAAAATCGCCTTAATGTTGCATTAAGGCACCCGCTCAGGGAGGAGAAGCGGGAGACGAAGCGACTCGCCTGCGCCAATAGAGGCCTGCCTAACCCGATTTGTTCCCGGCAAGGTCGGCGGTAATGCGGAAAATTTGTTTCAGTATTTGGAGTGGAAAGCCATGTTCGATCTCACCAGTTTCCCCCGCAAACGTATGCGCCGCATGCGGCGAGACGATTTTTCGCGCCGACTCATGCGTGAACAGGTGCTCACCTCGGCCGATCTGATCCTGCCGGTGTTCGTACTGGAGGGAGAGAACCGGGTGGAAGAGGTGGCCTCAATGCCCGGGGTCCGGCGCATGAGCCTGGACCGGCTCTACGCCGTGGCGGAGGAATGCATGGAATATGGCGTGCCCGCCCTGGCCCTGTTCCCGGTGGTGGATGCCGGCCTCAAGTCCCTGGACGCCGCCGAGGCCTACAACCCGGCGGGACTGGTGCCGCGCGCGGTGGCCGGCCTCAAGGCCCGCTTCCCGGAACTGGGGGTGATCACCGACGTGGCCCTGGATCCCTATACCAGCCATGGCCAGGACGGCCTCATCGACGATAACGGCTATGTGCTGAACGATGAGACCATCGCCGTGCTGACGCGCCAGGCGGAGGCCCATGCCGCCGCCGGCGCCGATGTGGTGGCCCCCTCGGACATGATGGATGGTCGCGTCCATGCCATACGCGAGGCCCTGGATGCCGCCGGCTTCATCCACACGCGCATCCTGGCCTATGCCGCCAAGTACGCCTCTAGCTTCTACGGCCCGTTCCGGGACGCGGTGGGCTCGGCCGCCAACCTCGGCAAGGGCAACAAATCCACCTATCAGATGGACCCCGCCAATGGCGACGAAGCCCTTTGGGAAGTGGGCCTGGATCTCCAGGAAGGCGCCGACATGGTCATGATCAAGCCCGGCATGCCTTATCTCGACATCGTCCGGCGCGTGAAAGAGACCTACCGAGCGCCCACCTATGCCTATCAGGTGAGTGGCGAGTACGCCATGCTGAAGGCCGCCGCGCAAAACGGCTGGCTGGACGAGAAGGCCTGTGTGCTGGAAAGTCTGTTGTGCTTCAAACGCGCCGGCGCGGACGGCGTGTTGACCTACTTCGCACTGGATGCCGCCCGCTGGCTGGCTGGCAAGTGATCACAGGAAACGGGTACGCCGTTCCCGCTCCACCCGGATGATGTAGCGCTGGATCTCGGTTTCCACACTGGCGGGCAGGTCGATGAAATGGCAGCCGGCCCGGTGGGTAAGGCGACCATTCTTTAAGGTAATGTCGAAGGTGGTGCGCACGGAAAGGCTCAGGGCGAACTCGCCAGCCCCGGGCAAGGCGATGCGGCAGCCGTGATAGGTCTCCCCGGCCGTCAACTCCACGCCATCTTGATAGGCCAGCACCCCTACCCCGCCAATACTGATATCCATCACCACTGTTTCCAGAAAAGCCGTGCCAGTATTGATCAGGCATTTCACGGGATTCATCACGGAGGTGAGCAAGCGGTAGTATTCCCGCCGCTGCAAGCGCAACAACTCACTGGGCATAGGCACGCGAAACGCCGGCTCATTCCCGAACAAGGCGGGTTTGATCCCGCGACTGGAGAACTGGACGTGGACTTGTTCGTGGGTGGTAGCAAAGGTCACATGGGCGCCGGCACGCAGCATCTCGTTCATCTCGTGATCCACGCCTTGTTCCAGCAGGACCTCCCCTTTGCCGAGGTCGATATCCAGGATGGTGGAGAGGATGAAGTCCTTGCCATTATCCGCATAGAGGGCGACAACGGACTTGGCTTCCTTGACTCCCTGCAGGATGCGCTCGATTTCCCGGGGATGATTGACCAGATAGCGGTCACTGTCCTCGGATGAAATCAGTTCTATCTTCATGGCGTCATTGTAACGGAGCAGACTGAAATCCAGGATTGGGGCAGTCTATGATTCATAATAGGACACGACATCATCATAAAATACATAATCAGGGTTGCGCGCCTGTGCGGGCGGAAGGGTTTGGGGTTTTAGCTGTGGGCATTCTGGAAAAATTGCGTTTGGGCAGCCGCAAGTGGGACAAGACCATCGTCGTGGTCAAGCCGAAGCCTCGCATGAAAGAAATGGGAATAATCGCCAATGGTGAGGCGACTTCCGCGGACGAGGAAGGTTCGGTCAAGCAGGACACATTCAAGATTCGCCTGGCCCATGACGCGGAACGCACACGCGAGGCCCGTTTCCTGGTGGAAAAGCGTTATCGCGACGTGGGCTACCATCAGGCGTCCAACGGCAACGAAGCTCAGGCCTGTCCGGAACGCATCACCCTGGCGACTTACCGAGAGGAACAAGTCGTCGGCACCCTCACCGTCGGTTTCGATACCGGCACCGGCCTACTGGCCGACCAGCTATACAAGACCGAGATCGACGAACTGCGCAAGCAAGGCCGGAAGGTCTGCGAATTGACCAAGCTGGCTATCGACGGCAAAAAAACCTCCAAGCGACTGCTGGCCGGCCTGTTTCACATCGCCTACATCTACGTGGGTCGCATCTGGGGCTACACGGACATCCTCATCGAGGTCAATCCCGCCCACGTATCCTTCTACCAACGCATGTTGAATTTCGAGGTCATGGGCGATGAGAAGATGTGTGCCCGGGTGCATGCGCCGGCGGTCCTTTTGAGGATCGAGGTCAGCAAGGGCCAGCTCATGATCGAGACAGTGGGGGGGCACCCCGAACTCGCCCGCCAGGAACGTTCCTTGTATCCCTATTTTCTGGGACCGGAAGAAGAACACAATATTATCCAACGCCTGATGCAGGACTGACTGTCGAGCAAACAGGCACCTATTGGCCGCCGGGAGAGAGAAGGTAAATGCAAGCCTTTGACTATGACGTTGCCTTCTCGCGCAACGTGGGTTGGGTTACGCAACAGGAACAGGCCCGATTACGGAACAAGCGCGTGGCGATCGCCGGCATGGGCGGCGTCGGCGGCTCCCATCTCCTGACCCTGGCCCGGCTCGGGATCGAAAAATTCAACATCGCTGATCTCGACACCTTCGAAACCGCCAACTTCAATCGTCAGGCGGGCGCCACGGTTTCCACGCTGGGACGGGCCAAGGTGGAAGTGCTGACCGAGATGGCACGAGACATCAATCCGAACTGCGACATCCAGATCTACCCCCATGGCGTCAACACGGAGAACATGGCCGCCTTCTTTGAGGGCGTGGATCTGTATGTGGACGGCCTGGATTTTTTCGCCTTCCAGGTGCGTGAAGACGTGTTCCGGCATTGTGCCGGGCAGGGCATCCCGGCGGTGACCGTGGCCCCCCTGGGCATGAGTGCCGCCCTGCTCAATTTCCTGCCCGGTGGCACCTCGTTCGAGGACTATTTTCAACTGGCCGGGCGTCCCGAACTGGAAAAGGCGGTGCGCTTCCTGGTGGGGCTGGCCCCCAATGTCCTGCACCGGAACTACCTGGCGGATACCTCCCGGGTCAACCTGGCGGAACGGCGCGGGCCGTCCACGGTGATGGCGTGTTCATTGTGCGCCGGCATCGCCGGGACGGAGGCGCTCAAGATCCTCCTCGGCCGCGGGCGGGTGTTGGCCGCCCCCCACGGCATACAGTTTGACGCCTACCGCAACAAGATGGCCCATACTTGGCGCCCAGGGGGCAATCGGCATCCCCTGAACCGGATAGCCATCGCCATTGCCAAGCGTATGCTGGGGATCTGAACCATGGGCACTATGCCGCCGCATCTGGAATACATTCTGAACCTGGCCCGTTGGGCGCCCTCCGGCGACAACACCCAGCCCTGGCGCTTCCAGATTCTGGGAGAGGAACACATCCTGGTGCACGGTTTGGATACCCGCGACCACGTGGTCTACGACCTGGATGGCCATGCCAGCCAGCTAGCAGTCGGCGCCTTACTGGAAACCCTGACCATAGCCGCCAGCGCCAGGCAGCGGCGAGTAGCCATCTCGCGCCGCGCCGATACCCCAGAAACCCACCTCTTGTTCGACATCCGCTTCGAGCGGGATGAAAGCCTGGAAGCCGATCCACTATTGGCCAGCATCGAACAACGCGTGGTGCAACGTCGCGCCATGTCCACCCAGCCCCTCACCGCCGCACAAAAATCAGCCCTGGCCCACAACTTGCCCCCGGGCTACGAGGTACGCTGGTTCGAGGGCCTCGCCGAAAAGTGGAATCTGGCCCGCTTCATGTTTGACAACGCCAAGGTGCGCCTCCTCATCCCCGAAGCGTTCGAAGTACATCGCAACGTGATCGAATGGCAAGCCCAGTTCAGCACGGACCGGATCCCCGATCAGGCCGTTGGCGTCGATCCCCTTACCGCGCGCTTGATGAAATGGGCCATGGCCAACTGGCCCCGTCTCAACTTTTTCAACACCTATCTGTTGGGGCACCTGCCCCCCAGAATCCAACTCGACCTGATCCCAGGACTCTCGTGTGCCGCCCATCTCGCGCTGTTGGCACCCAAGCCTCTATCCCAGGTTGATGACTACCTCGAAGCAGGACGGGCCATGCAACGTTTTTGGCTGAGCGCCACGGCACTGGGCCTGTTCATCCAACCGGAAATGACGCCTGTTATCTTTACCCGCTATCACCGCCAGGGGCGCCGTTTTACCGATCTTTCGGCGGCAACGAAGATGGTAGCCGGACTGAACGACCGTCTGGCCGGGATACTGGTGGGGGGGGATGTGGATGCGCTGTTTTTCATGGGACGCATGGGCGCGGGCCCGGCACCCAAGGCACGCTCCACCCGCAAGCCCCTTGATGCCTTACTCATCGAGAAGCAAGCCGTACCCGATGCGACCCCCGCGGGGCTTGGGAAGGGATGGGAAATTGACGTCTGACCTGCTTTCCGCCTTCAACCAATATTTCGAACTGGTCCATGCCGACACCGAGGCATTACGCCATCAAGTCTACCTGTTGCGTTACCAGGTCTATGTCTTGGAAACGGGCTTCGAGCATGACTCCGACTGCAGCTGCGGCTACAACGAAGCCGGCGAGTTGATCCACTGGGAAGAAGATGAATTCGATGTGCGTTCGGACCACTACCTCCTGCGCCATCGCCGCACCGGCGTCTATGCCGCGACCACACGCCTGATCCTGCCGGATACCGCAGGCCCGCAGGCGCCCTATCCCATCGAACAGCACTGTCCCTTGGACGAACGGGTGACCGATAGCCAGGTGCGCGCCCGACTGGGCGAGATTTCGCGGTTCGCGGTATCCAAGGTGTTCAAACGGCGGATTGGCGAAATGGGCACCCTGCACGGCGTCGCCTCCGACATCGACATGTACTTCGAGGAGGACGAGCGGCGTGTGCTCCCCCATATTTCCCTCGGCCTGTTCGCCGCCGTGATGCGCATGGTGCACAACCATGGCATCACCCACTGCTACGCGGTCATGGAACCCGCCTTGTTGCGTTTGCTAGGCCGATTCGGCGTCATTTTCAACCGTATCGGCCCGAACGTGGATTACCACGGCATCCGCGTCCCCTGCCTGGCCACGGTGGAGGAGGCCTTACCCAGTATTCACAAGGTTTCACCCGCGGTGTGGGAGTTGATTACCAATCGCGGCGAATTGATGGGCCGCCAGGCCTGATTGTGCAGCGCCCTTAGGGGGTGCTTCAGTGCTGGCAATCCGCTTCCGAAATAGCGCCTAGCCACTGGAATTCGATGCCCGTAAGAAGACGCAAGATCCTGTTTTTTGCTGAAGGGGCCACCCTGGCTCACGTCGGGCGGCCATTAGTGCTTGCCCAAAGCCTGGACTCCGAGCATTTCGACGTCACATTTGCCAGACCCGCGAGCTATAGCTGGGTCACGGCCGGGGCGAGCTTCAGGGTGGAGGATCTGGCCTGCCAGGACAGCGCGGTCATTACCCGCCGCCTTGAGAGCGGACTCCCGCTCTATGACTTCCCGACACTCCGGCGCTATGTGCAAGATGACTTGGCACTGATAGACAGGATAAAACCCGATGTCGTCGTCGGGGACTTCCGTATATCGCTCAGCGTCAGCGCGCGTTTACGCTCAACCCCCTACCTAACGATCTGCGATGCCTACTGGAGCCCGGAGCGCCCGTTGCGGCCCGAGCTACCCGTGCTCGCCATGACTCGCCATGTCCCGATCTCAATCGCACAAGGGATGTTCCGGGCCATAGCGCCGCTGGCACTACGCCTTCACGCCATCCCCATGGAGCGATTGCGCGCCCACCATGGCTTGAGCTCTCTCGGGTTCGACCTCAGACGTTGTTATACCGACGCCGACTTCAGGCTGTTCGCCAACTTCCCGGATCTATACCCGGAAATCAAACCCGGCCCCACCGCGGACTTCCTCGGTCCCATCGCCTGGTCACCGAATCACAAGGCCATGCCCAACCTCGATACAGACGCCCCGCTGATCTACGTCACCATGGGCAGTTCAGGCGATGCACGGGTACTGGCCAGTCTGATCCCGGTGCTGGAACGGACCAAACGCCCGGTCGTCATCGCGACCGCCGGCAAGCCTCCCCCCGATATTTTCGGTACGAAATACACCAGACTGTTCGATTTTTTGCCCGGCGACCAAGCCTGCCGACGCGCCTGCCTGGTGGTATGCAACGGCGGCAGTCCCACAACCAACCAGGCCTTGGCCGCGGGCGTTCCCGTGCTGGGCATCGCCCGCAACATGGACCAGTTCCTCAATATGCGGGCGATAGAGCGCTTCGGGGCGGGGCTGCTGGTGCGCGCTGACCGTGCGACCGGCAAGACGCTACGGCCGGCCGTTGATAGCTTGTTGACGGAGCGGCATTTCACCGAGCGGGCGGGCTTGCTCTCAGCCTCCACAGGCAATCTAGATGCGGCCTCACGCTTCGCAGCAAGACTCCATGCGCTACTGGCAAAAACCTAGCAAAGGGATGTCGGCATTTTTTACATCGCCGCAACGGCTTCCTATTCCAGGGCCAACAAAATAATCCAACTCGTTGTTTTTAATGGGCATTAATAGAGTTGGCACGGTTCTGGCTTATGTCTTGTCACGTAAACCGAAGCAAGTCGGTAAGCGAGTTAAATTTAAACGTCACTTATCTGGAGAAAAATCATGAAAATGCAAAAACTGGCAATCGCAATCGCTGCAATGACGATGAGCTTCGGTGCTAACGCAGGTGTGGTTGACCTGTTCAACATCGATCAAGGCTTCTACACCGACGCCGCCCCTGATGCCGCTGACACCGGTGCCATCATCGCCTCTGGCATGGGTGGCAACCAAGCCGGCCCGACCACTTCCATTCTGGGCGGTGACCGCGAGATCTGGGTCAGCCTGCTTGACGCTAACGTCCAGGTGCCGGCTCCCGGTCCCCAAGCTGGCAAAGAGGCCAATGCCGGTGTTTCTGGTGGCGCCTTCTCTTTCAACACCACCTCTCAGTCCTCTGGCCGCGCCCAGATCCAGTGGGATGGTGCCGCCGATACCGGCGCGACCATTGACTTCACCGGCCTGGGTGGCGTCGACCTGACCGAAGGTATGACGATGAGCCAGTTTGCCCTGGACATCCTGTTCTCGGACGCCGGCTTCGCCTTCTCGATCACCGCCTACACCAGCGCCACCGACTGGACCAACGTGACGCTGCTCTCCAACGAGCACCTCACCCCGGTCACGACCCTCATCCCCTTTGGCGCCTTCCTGTTGCCCTCCGGCAGCTACTTGGGTGGCGTGGTTAACGTGACTCAGAATGGTTTGGGTGGCAACCTGGCCAACCTCGGCGCCCTGGTGGTTGACCTTAACCCCACTGGCGCTGCCGTTGCCGTTGACTTGACCATCGATGCCGGCCGTACCGTTCCCGAGCCCGCCACTCTGGGCCTGCTGGGTATCGGCCTGCTGGGCATGGGCTTTGCCGCCAAGCGTCGCAGCGCGAACGCCTAAGCACCTAAAAGCCTCACCAGTAAGGGACCCCATCGTCGATGGGGTCCCTTTTTCTTTGGTGAGCAGGGAAGTAAGCTGTATTCCCCAGTTCTCCAAGTCAGGTTCCCTCATGAAGGCCACGCCGCTTGACTATCTCCTTTCCACACTCGTCCTCGCTCTGATCGGGATCTTCAGCCTCGGGCTCGCGGGCGGGGTGTCGATATTTCTTACGCGCCCGCTGGCCGGGCCTTATTTTGCGCTGGCCGATATGCTGGTCTTCCTGCTGGCCTTCGGGCTGCTCTGCGTCATCGCGGCACGACTGTTGCTCCGCATTCGCCCCCTGGGCGAGGGCCTCATCCCCATGACCGACCCGCGCTTCACGGTCTGGAAGCTCTACACAGTCCTGTATGAGTTCGGTTGCGGCGCACTCAAACCATTCACCGTCATGTTTCTGCGCCCGGTGGTGCAAACGCTGTTTGGCGCGCACATTGGCAAGGACATCGCCCTTGGCGGCAAACTGGTGGACCCACACATGATTCGCTTGGAGGATGGCGCGATCATCGGCGAAGGCTCGGTGGTGACCGCCCATGCCATCAATAGCGGTTCCATCCTACTGGCGCCGGTGGTGATTGGACGCGGAGCCACCATCGGTGTTGGCGCGGTGGTCTACCCCGGTGTGACTATTGGGGAGAGGGCCGTCATCGCCGCCAACGCCGTGGTGCGTAGCGGCACACAAATCGCTGCCGGAGAGTTCTGGGGGGGCGTACCAGCAAAATGCTTACGGGCAGCGCCCGATACTGAGCAGTAGACGGGACTAGGCTCCGTTAACAGAAATCCACGAAACAACATCGCTGTACAGGGGGATCGGCTTGCGGCACCCGGGCCTTTTGGGTGATACCAAGCCGGTTGGTCTCGTATACCTGACTCTCGATCCAAGTTTTACAGGCCCTTCAGGAACAACTTGGCTTCCTCCATCTCTGGAAATGCCTGCTTGGCGCCGGTGATCTGCTCAAGCTCCTGCTTAGCCTGGATCTTGTTGCCCGTTTTCGCCAGGGCGACCGCATAGTGATAACGGACAGCGAGTGATTTTGGATTTTGTGCCCGGGCTTTGCCCAGCAAATCCAATCCACGCTTGCCATCACCCTGCTGAACCAGAATCCAACCCAGGGTATCCTGAATTTCCGGGTGCTCAGAGTTGATTTTGTAGGCCTTCTTGGCAGTTTCCAACGCGCGCGCATCCTTGGCTTGGAAATACAAACCGGCAAGATTGTTCAGCAGCAAGGCATTGTTAGGCGCTGCCGAAATCAGTCCCTGATATTGCGCGATGGCCTCCGACGACCGGCCCGCGCGCGCAAAATGGTCCGCGGCGTAGGCTCTGATGGTTTTATCTTCAGGGTAATGCTTAAGCCAATCTGCCAGTTTCTGCTCGGCGCTGGTGTTGTTGCCAGCCGACAAGAGCGCCCGATGCAAGCTGATCAGACCCTGGCTACCCGCACCGCGCTTTATGGTTTGCTCATACAGCTTGGCGGCTTGAGCGAACTGTTTCTGTCCAAGCAGGATGCCCGCCTCACGATCAAAACCGAATGGAGACTTGGGATAGTCCGCCTGGAACTTCCTGGCCCGTTGCAAGGCAAGTTCCGGTTTTTTATCGGCCAGATCCATACGCGTCAACAGATCGAAGGAGGGGCTATGGGTGGGGCGTAAGGACAAAGCCTTTTCCAGGCTGGTTCGCGCTGCCGCATTCTGCTGGGAGGCTATCTGCGCCATAGCAAGATCGTGGTACGCCTCGGCGGATCCGGGCAACTTTTCCGTCACCCTGGTCAGCGTCGAAACGCCGCTGGCCTTGTCACCCGCCCCCATCTGCGCGGCCCCCAGCAACACCAGCGCCTCCGGGCTTTCCGGATTGGCGTCGACGGCCTCACGTGCCAGGTTCAAAGCCTTTTGCGGGTTCTTTTTTTCCAGGAAATAGCGGATCAGGGCAGCACGCGGCGGAATGGCCTTGGGATCAGCCTTGGCTGCCCGCTCCAGCCAATTCAGATACTCCTTCTCCTTTTTCTCGCTGGCGGCCATGGACGCGAGGGCCATCATGGCCTGAATGTTCTTGCCATCTTTTTCCAGAATGGACTTGAAACGCTTGCGCGCGGCTTCTGGGTTTTTCTCCGACAAATCCAGCCGAGCGAGACTAGCTGCGGCCGGATAGAAATCAGGCTTGATGGCTAAAGCCTGCTGCAATGACTTGCGTGCCGCAGCTTTGTCATTCATGCCCAGGTAGGCAGCGGCCCGCAGATTGTGGGTAACCGGATTGTTAGGCAGTTTCTTTTCAAGCGCGGCGATTGCCCGCAACGCCTTGTCAAACTGTCTCTCGCGCAAATGCAAAGTAATCAGGGACAAGTCGGCTTGACCAGCCTTGTCGCTCAAGCTTGCGGCTTGCTCCAGGTCTGCTGCCGCTTGGTCAATCCGCCCCAATGCGATATGCCCTCGGGCTTGGCGCTGCTTGATATCCGCATCTTTCGGCTGTAGCAGGGCGGCCTTATCGAGGAACTCCATGGCCTTGGAGTATTGCTTGTCCCGCAGATAGGCTTCCCCCGCAAGGGAAAGCAAGCGCGCATCGTCCGGATGCGTCTTGAGCATAGGCAACACCGTGCCCAGCACCGATTGCGTATCATCCCTGCGCAATTGGTTAGCTGCGACCAATTTGGCCGCCTGGATATTGTCCGGCACTTGGGCCAGAACCAGAGAAGCGCTCTTGAGGCTCTGCTCGTAATTGCCTAATTCATAATTCACAGCCGAATCCAGCAGCAGCGACGGCATATGATCCGATGTGTCGCGCAATATTTGCTGCAATACTTCATGGGCCCTTTTCATATCGCCCTTGCCGTATTCAAGGCGGGCGCGTGCGAAATTGACCAGTAGCCGGTTTGTGCCGCTCTTTTCAGCAGCGGAAATAGCTGCATCCGCCGCCTTGAGGTCTGCTTCCCGCATACTTTCTTCGGCAATGGCAAGGTAGGCCAGAGCGTCTCTAGGCTTCGCCGTGGTGATCTGCCGGTAGACTTCGACCGCCTCAGCCTCTTTGCCACCCACCCCAAGGAGTTGGGCTTTCAGGTAGAGCGCATCGACGAATTTGGCATCTTTTTGCAGCGCCACCTCCAGAAACGCCATAGCATCGGCGGGTTGTTTGTTCAAGAATGCCAGCCGCGCCTTGGCCAATTGCAGATCCTTGGAGATCTCCGCCGTGCCGCCACTGGCCAAGACACGCTCACCCTCGCCGATTGTCATGGCGGCCTCAGCCAGATGGTTCAGCGACATCTGGGCATTGGCACGCTCTGCCTGCAAGGAGGCCAAGGACTGAGACCCCAGGCCGGACTTGGGCACTTCTAATTTGATGGCCTCTTGGAATTTTCCTTGCTTAACCAATGTGTGCGCTAGCAAGGGCAAGATCTGTTCCGACGCAGCGCCCAGTTCCAAGGCTTTTCTCAGCTGTCTCTCGCTATCCAGCCATTGCTCCTGGGCTTGCAAGGTCTCGCCCAGCAAGAGGCGCGCTTCCAGGTTGTTGGGCGCGCTTTGCAGGGCGCTTTTCAGCTCAATTGACGCGACCTTGTAATCCGCTCCCTGCATGGCTTTTTTAGCTGCCTGGATATGGCTCTCCGGGCTTTTGTCCAGACAGCCGGCAAGCAGCATTAGGGAAGCAAGCGTCAGAGAGGTGATCAATTTTTCAGGCGTGCGCATGGGGGGCCTTTGCCGAGAGGGAGGGAAGATTGTATTGATTCAGACGATTAGAAGGGAGTTCACTAAAACCAAACGCCAATCCCGCTTAGCGCCCATCAATCAGCCGAAGAGGCTCGATGCGGCTCGATAACAGGTTGGGGAAAAACATCACCGCGCGGATGCTCTCAATTTTTGCAACAAGGCGCGCGCATCGGGCTCCTGCGGGAATACCACCCGGCTAGCCAACAGGCGATCCAACTCCACCTCGGCACCTCGTGTGTCACCGGTTTTGGCAAGCGTCGCGGCCAGGTGCCAACGAATTTCAGCGGCATCCGGCCGACTCTTTAACGCCTGTCGTAAATAAGGCAGTCCCTTCTCGGCTTGACCGGCACCCGTGAGCAACCAACCGTAGGTATCTTGAACGGCCGCATCATTGGGTGCAAGCCTGATAGCTTGCTCGGCCACGACAGTAGCCTCCGAATCTTTCAGTTCGCCAAGCGCCCATGCCAAATTGTTGTACGCCGTCAGATCGCGTGGGTTGGCGCGAATCAGAGTCCGGTAATTTTCCGCGGACGCCTTCCATCGTTTGCTGTTGAGCTGGCCCTGCGCCAGGACATGCCGCACAGCCACGTCATTCGTGTGGTCCGTGAGCCACTGCCCAAGAATTTTTTCGCCTTCAGCCGCTTGTCCCCCGGCCACATAGGCTTGATAGGCGCGGCCAAGCGACTGGCCATGACCAGCAATCTGGGCCGCCTTGGCGAAAAGCCTCCCGGCTTCGAGATACTTCTTGTCGGCAAACAGGATTTCCGCCTCCGTCAGATAACCCGCCGCAGCCTTGGGCGCGCTCGCCTGTAAGCTGCGCGAAATTTTGATGGCATCGGCGGAACGGCCCATCTGGCTGAGCAAGAGGGCCTTGCTGATACTGGCGTCAGTGAAATCCGGGCGCAGCGCGAGCGCCTTGTCCAACTCGCTCAAACCGGTGGCTTTGTCGTTGTCGGCAATCTGCGCCTGGGCCAATCTGAAATGAGCCAGCGGGTTATTAGGACGGATTTCCGCCCATCGCTTGAAACTGGATAGCGCATTGACGTTGTCATTCTGCATGACCTGCGCCAACCCGACGAATTCCAGGAATTCAGGGCGCCCAGTGGCATCGAGGGCCTCGCGCGCGGCCAATAGCGCCTTGGCGGCATCTTTCTTGTCCAGCCAGTAGCGGGTCAACATGAGGTGAGCCTGGGCATTCTTGCTGTCGGTTCGCTTCGCCTGATTGAGGTTCTTCAAATATCCGGCCTGATTCTTGTCGCGGGCGTCCAGTGAGGCCAAGGCAAGCCAAGCGCGACTTTCTCCGGGCGTCTGCTTGAGGAACTGCTCGAAGCGGGATCGGGCCGCCTTTATATCCTTGTCCATCATATCCAGCAGAGCCAGATTGGACGCAGCGGGGAAATAGCCGGGGTCGATTTGCAGTGCCTTGGCAAAGTGGGCACGCGCCTGGGCTTTGTCGTTCCGGGAAAGATGGATGCTGCCGCGTAAATTTTCCACGAGCGGATCGTTAGGCCGTTCCTTGGCTAGCTTGTCGACCACCTTGAAGGCCTCGTCGAAACGTTTCTCCTTCAGATATGTCGATACGAGAAGCGCATCCGGCTTCGTTGAAATGGTATCCAGCTCGGCGGCCTTGGTCAGCGCCTGAATGGCGCCAGCCTCGTCTCCGCTGCCCATCCGGCTGGCAGCAAGTTCGGCGAAGTATTTCGGGCTCTGGGATAGATCACCCTCCATCTTTTCCAGCTGTTTGCGCGCCTCGGTGTAATCCCCTTGGCGCAGGGCGATTTCGCCCCGCAAGCTATGCAGGACGGGGTCACTGCCAGCGTCGTCGAAAGATCCCAGAATGTCCTTGGCTGAGCCAAATTCGCCCAGGTCCGCCAAGGTCGCGGCCATGAGCTTGCGCGCCAGAGGATGCTGGGGCGCGGCCTCCAGGACCTTGTTCAGATGAGATTTCGCACCTTCCCGATTCCCCTGGGCAAGACTGACCACACCGGCCAGCAACCGGCCTGGCAAAAAATCCGGCGCAGATCGCAATACATCCTGCAACTTGCCGTCGGCCTCCGCAAAATGGGCGTGACGGAACTCCAGATAGGCCTCTAGATACCGGCCCATCACATTGTTCGGAGCGTACTTGTGCAACTCCTTGAGTTCGGCCTCGGCCTTGTCCAAGGCGTTTTCCCCGAGATGCAATTGGGCACTGGCGACACGGGCGGGGATGTTGGCAGGCTCACCCGCCAGCGCTTTTCCATACGCGGCAAGGGCCTCCTCGTTGCGTTTCGACCGGCGAAGCAAATCACCTTTCATGACCCACAGATCGGCGCGCTGAGTGGCCTTGGCCAATGCCTGGTCGGTGAGCGCCAAGGATTCGTCCAGGTTGTTCCGGGTCATGGCCAGCATGGCGCGCGTCGCCAAGACCTCGGGATGATCCGCGACCAGCAACTGGGCGTCCGCCAGATCCTTTTCCGCTGCGGCGGAATTTTTCAACATGAGGTGTGCCCGGGCGCGAAGGGCCAGGACGGCGGCCTTGCTGTCGGCCTCTTCGCTAGAGCTGTCTTTGACTTCATCCAGTACGCGTTGCGGCTGATTGAGCATCAACACAGTACGGGCGAACAAGGGATCCAAGCCGCCATCCTTGATGCCCAGGCCACGCGCTTTTTTCAGCTCCTTTTCCGCGGCCTGGTAATCGCCGTTGGCGAAATGAATACGTCCCAGCAAATAGCGCGCCTCGGCGTTTTCGGGGGCGGCTTGCAAGGTGTTTTTCAGCTCGATGGCGGCACCCTTCAAATCGCCACGCTGATGCATGGCGACGCCTGCCCTGAAATGGTCCTGAGGCGTCTTTCTCATGGCCCAATAAGTCCCGCCCGCCAAAAGCGCCACCCCGGCCAGTCCGACGAGAATCTTGGGCAAATGGGTAAGCAAGGGGTTCCGGGGCTTGAGGTGACTTGATTCGGCCATGAGGCTCTTCGGCTTTGTGTGGATGTGATTGCGGTTAACGGCCTAACGCCACGAGAACTTGAAAAGGGAGAGGAATCAAGCTTCAACGACTCGCCGATTCATAGATCGTTCCGGCAATGGCGGAAAGCCGAGACGGGCCCCTCGGCATTCCTGGTCATGCGTCCTTCAAGGTGGCCTGGGTAACGGCACGGGAGCTTCAGCGGCTTCCTCGCCCTAAGGTCACACCCAACCCTTTTTTCTCTATTGCAGCTTCTTGAGGTAGTCCTTGGTGAAAATCTTGTCCGGCAAGTCTCGCAACCGCATAGCCTGGTATTCAAGCACCGACTCATGATCTTTCTTGAGTGCGTCTTCCATCACCAGGCGGGTGGGACGTACCCGCCCAGCCATCTCCTGATAGCCCTCATAGTTGCAGGTTTTCATCAGGCGATTGGACAGGGAATAGAACTCGGCCTTGCGCGGCCGGTAATTGGCCTTGCCGATCCACAACAGGACGCGGCGATAGGTCACGCCGCGGTCGATGGCGGTCAGTTCAAGCACGTGCTGTTCTTCGCCTTTCACCGCTTCCGTACGCAGCAGGCGGGGCGTGTAATCACCGGTGAAGTTGGCGCGCGCCAAGTCGCCGTTGGCGACCTGGCCGGTGAGGCGTTGCCCCAGGCCGAGCCGGATCGGCTGCGAGACATTGGGCATGAATACCCACAAATCCCGCCCCTTCATCAACATGATCTGCCCCCGCTCCGTCGCGGGCTCCAGTATCATCACCACCGTGCTGTCGTTGCCTTTAGAAAGAACGCGATATTTCCTCTTATCGGGACCCTCGTCGGGGGCGGAACTAGTGATGTTGATATCGACTTGGAATCCTGCCGCCGGGAAACGGATTTCATCCGACTTTTCGAGGATGCTCCGCGCCAGGTCATCCACAGCAGCGGGTGAGTCGTCGGCCAGCGCCGACATCGGGGAGAATACGAGAAGCAGCAGACAGGCCAGCATGGCGCCGGCCCGAGAATTCAAAGCAATGGACATGTCAGAAGTCACTCCCATGACGCGTCACTCAATGGAAAGACCCGCATGAGCCTAGTCCGTGTCGAAGGTGTAACCAAGGTCTACCAGCTCGGCGAGCAGAAGGTCGTTGCGCTTGACAATATCACAGTCTCTTTTGACGAAGGCGTGTTTCTAGCCATCGCCGGGCCCTCTGGAAGCGGTAAGACCACCCTGCTCAATATCATCGGCTGCATCGATATTCCGACCCAGGGAAAGGTGTTCATCGACGACCAGGAAGTCACCGGCCGCTCACCCGACGCGCTGGCGGATTTACGCGCGCGCACCACCGGATTCATTTTCCAGACCTTCAATCTTTTCCCGGTACTGACCGCGGCGGAAAACGTCGAATATCCCCTGCTCCAGCTACCGGAACTCAGCCACGCCGAACGTCGCAAACGCGTGGCTCATTTTTTGTCCGTGGTCGGACTGGAACGCTATGCCGACCACCAGCCCAATCAACTCAGCGGCGGACAACGGCAACGCGTCGCCATCGCCCGCGCCCTGGCGATCAATCCACGCATCGTGCTGGCCGATGAGCCGACGGCAAACCTGGATAGCAATACGGGCAAGAGCATCTTGGCGCTGATGAAGGATATCAACCGGAATTTTGGCACCACCTTCATTTTTTCCACCCATGACCGGCATGTCATGGCCATGGCCGACCGCCTGATCAGGGTCGAGGACGGTCGGGTCGCCATGCTCGGCATGAAAGTGCAAGAAAAATGGAAACTGGTCCGGCCAAACAATAAAAACGTGAATCTGCAAAAGGGGGCGCAATGAAGTCTTGGAAACAAACGGCGGCATGGGGAATGCTGGTGATCGGCGCGCCGCTCTTGGCGGACGCGCAAGCAGCGGATGCGCCGTCATCGCGCGATGCCCTGTTCGATCTGGAACCGGTCCAGGAGCAGACGGTGGCACCCGCCCCGAGCAAGACGCCGGAAATGCCCGCCTCAAAGGAATCTCTATTCGACCTGCCCCCGCAAAATGACAGCACTACGACACCCGCCGTGGTGGAATCGAAGGAAGCGCTGTTCGGGGATGTCTCGGCCACGCCGCTCCGGGAAGAAAAACCGGCGTCCCCCTGGCATGGCTTCTTCCAGGGTGAACTGGCGCGTACCTACGCCACTCCCGACCATTGGTCCAAGTTTGCCGGCCGCCTGGAACTGGGCAGACGCGGGCGACTCGCCAATGACATGCAATGGAAGATCAGCGGCCGCCTGGATTACAACGCCGTCTACGACATCGAAGATTTCTATCCGCGCGCGGTGCGCAACGACCAACGCGCGGAATTCCATCTGCGCGAGAACTATCTGGACTTCGCCGCCGCCGGGTGGGATTTCCGCGTCGGCCGCCAGCACATCGTCTGGGGTGAGATGGTGGGCCTGTTCTTCGCCGACGTCGTCTCCGCCAAGGACTTGCGCGAATTCGTCCTGCCGGACTTCCAGCTCATGCGCATCCCCCAGTGGGCCGCGCGCGGGGAATATTTCCAGGATGATTTCCATGCCGAGCTGATCTGGGTGCCGTTCCCCAGCTACGACAACATCGGCAAGCCCGGCGCCGAGTTCTACGCCTATCCCGCCTCCCCCGGCCTGCCCGTGGTGCTGGGCGAGACCAAACCGGGCAACCGTTTGAGCAACACCAATTTCGGGGTGAGACTGTCGCAATTGAGCCATGGCTGGGATCTGTCCGGCTTCGTGTACAGCAGCATGGACAGCGCGCCCACCTTCTATCTGGTGGATAACCCTCTACCTAACGTTTACCGCTACCAGGCGCGCCACGAGCGCATCCGCCAGGCGGGCGGCACCTTGGCCAAGGACTTGGGCTCGTTCGTGCTCAAGGCGGAGGCGATCTACACCAACGGCCGCCGTTACAACGTCACCGATGCCACGGATGCCGACGGCGTCGCCAAGCAGAACACCCTGGACTGGGTGGTGGGCCTGGACTTCAATCCGGGCGCGGATACCCGCCTGAATACCCAGTTGTTCCAGCGCATCTACTTCGACCACGATCCCCGCATCATTCCGGACGGAGTGGAGAATGGCCTGTCGCTACTGGTGAACCACAAGTTCCCGGGCAATCTGGAGGCGGAAGCCTTATTGGTGCACAGCCTCAACCGTAGCGACTGGATGTTCCGGCCGAAACTGAGCTGGGGATTCGAGCGCAACTGGCGTCTGTTGTTGGGACTGGACATCTTCGGCGGCCCCGCCACCGGCATCTTCGGCCAGTTTGACGCCAAAGACCGGGCTTACACCGAAATACGCCGCGATTTCTAAGCGTGGCGCGGGAGCGACCGCCCCGCGGATTCAAGCCGGCTCAAATACTCTGACGCAGCGCATCCACCACTGGAATGCGCCGCACCCGGGCCGCCGGCAGCAATGCCGCGGCCACCGTGGCGATCAATCCAACCGCGAACGCGCCCACGACCACCGAGGGCACCAGCAGGATGTGGGCGGTGTAGCCCAGGTCTGAATTGGGCGGCGGCGGCATGGGAATGCCGATGGCCGAGATCGCCAGGGCCAATCCCACGCCCAACAGGAGGCCGACGCCGGCGCCGATCAGGCCGATGATGGCGTTCTCGGCGATGATCAGGGCGAACACGCGCAAGCTACGGTTACCCAGGGCCATCATGGTGCCGAACTCGCCCACCCGCTCGAACACGCTCATGTTCACGCTGTTGGCAACGCTCAGCAGTACCATCAGCAGGATGATGATGCGCAGCACGCCAAACTGCGCGTCATACATCTCCACGGTCTTGGCGTAAAAATCGTTCAGCCATAGCCAAGTCTTCACCTCCAGTCCGTCGCGTTCGTGCTGCGCGGCCAACGTCGCCGCCATCGCGTCCGTGTCCTCGGTCCGCTTCAGGGATATCACCAAGGTATTGACGCCGGTTGTGGCGAGCATTTCCTGGGCCGCCGCCAGCGGGATGCGCACCGCGCGCGCGTCGTAATCCTTGGAAAACGTCTGGAATACACCGATCACCTGGAATTCCAGGCTGTTCAGAGCGCCATCGGTGGTATTCATGACCAGGGTCGCCCAGTCGCCCGGCTTCAGCTTGAGGGCATGGGCAAGGCCATAGCCGATCATCATGCCGGTGCTGTCCTTGTCATCGAGGGCACGCCCCGCCGCCATGACCATGCCGCTACCCAAGCGCGCCTCGCGCGCGGGCTCGACACCTTCGCCGACGATAGGCAGGTCGGAGCGACCGTTGTTGAGCAAACCGGCGAAATAGACGCGCCCCATCACGTCATCGACGCCAGGCATGGCCGCGATCTCCCGGCGTAGCGGCTCGGGAACCTCGATCAGATATTTCTCGGGACTGCGGGCGCCGCGCTCGAAATAGCCGTCGCGCGACACCTGCAGATGTCCCGACTGGGAATGGATCAACACCTCGCCCAGTTGCTTGAAGATGTCCTGTACGAAACCGCCGCTCAGCACCAGGCTGACCACGCCGACGATGATCGCGAGCAGCGTCATGCCGGTGCGCGCCTTGTGGCGCAGAACGTTACGCAGGGCGAGTTTCCACATGCCGGAACTCCTCAACGGTTGTGGCGCAAGGCGTCCACTATGATCAGGCGGGAAGCGCGCCAGGACGGATAGACACTGGCGAGCAAGGTGGTCGCCAGGGCGAGCACCAAGGCATCGCGGATGATCGCGGGCGTGATCCTGATGGCGGCGGTGAACCCCGTGGACATCCCCGGCGCCGGCGGCATGGGAATGCCGACATAGGAGATGAGTGTAGCGGCGAGATAACCCACGCTCACGCCGAGGAGGCCACCGAAGGCGCCCAGCAGAGCGCCTTCCAGCATGAACAGGCCCATGATGCGCCGGCGCCGCAGGCCCAAGGCCATGGCGGTGCCGATCTCGACGGTGCGTTCCAGCACGCTCATGGTCATGGTGTTGCTGATGCTGAGGATGATGATGAGGCCGATGATCAGCTTGATCACGCCGATCTGGCGCGTCAGCAGCTCAACCGTCTTGTTGTAGAAATCCGCGAGTTTCATCCAGGGGGTGATCTCGAACTCGGCCAGGGACTTCTCGGGCTTGATCCGTGCCATGGCCTGATCGGTCATATCGGTATCGCGCAGGGTGACGATCCAGACGTGGGAGCCGGACGTGCGCAACAGCTCACGGGCCAGTTTGATATCGACGCGCAGCAGGGAGTCGTCGAAGGCCTTCATCGAAGTCGAAACCAGTCCGCGCACATGCCCTTCGACCGCGTTGATGCCACCGGATGAGGTATTGGCCAGCAACACCACGGTATCGCCGGTCTTCACACCCAGATTGGCCGCCAGACCGGCGCCCAGCAAGATCCCCTTGGGGTCGTCGGTGGACAACAGCTGCCCCTCGACGACGATCAGATAGCGTGTTGAAGGATCAACCGCCGGATCGATGCCTTCCGCGATGAACGACAGCGTGCTGTCGCCATGGCTGATCAAGCCGTTGAAACTCAGGCGCGGCGTCACGCTCACCACCTCGGACTGACTGCGGATCGCCGCCAAGGCGGAAGTATCCTCGGGCAACAGATAGGCGAAGGGATCGGACTTCCCCCCCTCGTGGTAACCCGGCTTGGTGATCTGGATGTGGCCAAGCTGGGTGACGGTGACGCCCTCACGGTTCGCCCAGAAGATCCACTCGATATAGCCGGCGGCCAGCATCATGGCGACGATGCCGAAGCCAATGGCGGCGAGAGCGATGAGACTGCGCCGGCGCTGACGCAAGATGTTGCGCAGAGCGAGGCGAAAGTCGACGGCTAAGGTATTGAGGGCGATGGCTGGACTCCTGGCCGCCTGGTTAGCAGGCAGCGTGAAGTGCCTCGGCGCGGAGGAGACCGGCGCGGTACCGGAACCCTGGACATGGGCTTGCCGCCCGGTCCGAGGGGCTGGGACGGCTTGAAAAGGGTGAGCCCGGAGCCATGGCGCTTTACTTCAGGCCAAACCGGTTCATCAGGTCATACAGGGTGGGGCGACTGATCCCCAGCAACTCGGCCGCGTGGGCAATGTTGCCATTGCAGCGCGCCAGGGCCTTGACCACGGCCCGGCGCTCGGCCTCTTCCCGCACCTGACGCAGGTTGAGCGGTTCGTTGTCCAAGCCATCGGAAGGATTGAGCCCGAGGTCGTCCAGGGTAACGTGGGGGCCGTCGGCCATGATGACGGAACGCTTGATGGTGTTTTCCATCTCGCGCACATTGCCCGGCCAGGCATGGGCTTCGATGGCCTGGATGGCGTCCGGCGCGAAGCCGCGCAACCCGCGTCCCTGGGTTTGCGCGAAACGTTCGAGAAAGGCATGGGCCAGCAAAGAGCGATCACCCTGGCGTTCGCGCAGCGGCGGGATGCGCACCGTGATCTCGGACAGACGGTAGTACAGATCCTCGCGGAAACGTCCCGCCTTGATCAATTCAGACAGGTGCTGGTGGGTGGCGGCAACGACTCGCACGTCCACCGGGATCTCGCCGCGCCCGCCCAGACGCTCGATCACGCGCTCCTGCAGAAAACGCAGCAGCTTGGCCTGGAGCGGCATGGGCAGGTCGCCGATCTCGTCCAGGAACAAGGTGCCCTTGCTGGCGTATTCGATCTTGCCGATGGTCTGTTTGGCGGCGCCCGTGAAAGCGCCCTTTTCATAGCCGAACAGCTCGGATTCCAGCAGGTTCTCGGGGATGGCCGCGCAGTTGATGGCGACGAATTTTTCCTTCACCCGGGGAGAGAGGTCGTGCAGGCCCCTGGCCAACACCTCCTTGCCGGTGCCGGATTCGCCCAGGACGAGGACGGATGCGTCGCTCGGCGCCACCTTCTCGATGGTGCGGCAGATCTTGAGCATATCCGGGTCGTTGGTGAGCAGCCCCTGCAAGGGTTCGGCACGGCTGCGCGCGGCAAGCTGCCGGTTTTCCTGTTCCAGATCGAACACCCGCAATGCCCGGGCGATGACCAGCTTGAGGATCTGCTCCTCGAACGGCTTGTGGTAGAAATCGAAGGCCCCCAGGCTGATGGCCATGACGGCATTGACCCGGTCCTGGTTGCCGGTGACGACGATGATCTTGGTGCCGGGGCAAAGTTGCAGGATCTGTTGCAGCGTGGCCAAGCCTTCCGTGGCGCCATCGGCATCGGGGGGCAGGCCCAGGTCGAGCAACACCACGGCCGGCTCGTGGCGGCGCACTTGAGTCAGGGCGGTTTCGCGGTCGGGAGCGATCAGGACTTCATACTCGTCCAGACTCCACTTGATTTGCTTCTGGAGCCCTATGTCATCTTCGACCAACAGGATTTTCGGCGCTTTGTCGCTCATGATGTTCCGGTTCAGTCAGTGTTCAGCAGGGGCAGGCGTATCGTGAAGCGGCTGCCCTGTCCGGGGTGGCTGGTCACCTGGATATCCCCTCCCAACTCCTGGACGTAGGCCTTGCACTCGTAAGCGCCGATTCCCATGCCCGTGCCCTTGGTGGAGGCGAAGGGGAGAAACAGGCGCTCGCGGATGAAGGCTGCATCCATGCCGACACCGTTATCCTCCACAACGATGACGGCACGGCCGTTTTCCGCGCTGAGTGTAACATCCACGCGCCCCGTGTACGGAGTGGCTTCAATGGCGTTCTGGACCAGGTGGCCGATCACGCGCAGCAGTTTCTCCCGTTCCGCCCGCACCGTTGGATGCTCCGCCAGAATCTCGAGATGGGGTTTAAGGCTGAAGGCGTTTTTAGAGCGGATCACCTCGTGCAGCATTTCCCCCAGATCCACCATACCGACCGAGTTGACGTCCGGTTCGTCGCTGAGCTTGATCAACATGCGGTTCATGCGCGCCACGGAACTCTCGATGGTGGCCAGCATGTCTTCCTGGAACTCCGGCTTGTGCTTGTGCTTTTGCGCATTGGCCAACAGCAGGGAAAGCTGCGCCACGAGATTCTTGATGTCGTGTACGACGAAGGCCGCCGCCCGGTTGAAGGATTCGAACTGGCGCGCCACCGTCAGGGCATCCGCGGCTTGAGCCTGGGCCAGATGGGCCGTGGCTTGGCGCGCGGCGGTTTTCAACAGATCGCTCACCTCCCAGTTGAAACTGACCCTACCCAAGGACTCGGCCAACACGACAAAACCCAGCAGGCGCTCGTGCCACAGCAGGGGCACCGCCAGCCAAGTGCCTTCCTGGTCCTGCAGGCAGTCGGGCAGTTCGGCGCCAGCGAGCAATTCGGGTTGATCGCGGCAGTCGTTCAGGTCCAGGACCCACTGGCGCCGTTCCATGAATTCCAGGAAGGGGTGTCCGGCCGCCACCTGACCATCGAGCCCCGACCAGTTCCAATGGGCCACACGCCGGAACGGCCCGTCTTCCTGGCGCAGCCACAGGGCGGCGGCGGGGCTCTCCACCAGGCGGGCCATGGCCTGCAAGCTGCGTTCATAGACCTGGGCGCCGGGCTCGCCCTCGGTCAGCAGCGAGGTGAAACGTAGCCATTCTTCCCGGTAGTCGTAGCGATAGCGGAAGAAATGCTTCGACAGATAGACCCGCAAGCGCGCGCGCGCCGCGCCAGAAAACACCACCATCAGGAGCAGCAGGGCGGCGCCGAACAGGAACACGGTCTGCAACATGGCGCCCCAACTGCCGCCGACGATACGGATGTAATAGCCAGCGGCCGCCATCATGACGAGATAGATGCCGGTCCCCATCAGCGCGACGGTATGGAAGGCCATGCGATGGGAAATGACCACCGGTGATTGGTCCAGGGTCCGGCGGCGCGTGGAGATCCAGATCAGGGGAACCATCAAGGCATTGACCCCGCCCCGGGCGACCCAGGCATCGGGGGAATAGGCGGAGAACAGCATGGCCTGGGAATAGAGGTAAAAATCGTAGGCAAACACCCCGCCCAGGGCCAGGCAGAGAAACTTGATGCCCCAACGCTCCTGAATCCGGGAGTTTCGGTAGAACTGCTCCACCAGAACCATGCCGGCGATGGCGAACAGGGTGGGAAAAACAGCGTAGATGAGATAGGCCGCCCGGGTCTCGGGCTGGAACAGGCCGACCAGATGGGTCGCGAGGGCGGCAACGGACAGCAGGATGATGGCCCGGCCCAGGTTGTTCAGCCAGGGGCTGGCTGGCGCGTGCCCCCTCAAAGCGCGGATCCCGCGCCAGAGGAACCAGAGCCAGGCAAGATTACGCGCCAGTTCCGCCAGGGCGGCGAGTTCCTTGCCCGCCTGAAACCAGGACGTCAGAGCGGTGATCAAGGCCCATACGGCGCTAATGGCCGCTGGAATTTCCAGCCTGGAGGCCTCTTCTGTTGTTTTGCGACGATGCCAAACCAGGGCCAGAACGGCGAAGGCGATTACGCAGAGGCCATAACTCGCGGCCGCCGCGAACATGCTTAGCGCACCCCTTTGCCCAGCACGACGACTTGGGCGGTTTGGATCAACACCATCAGGTCGAGAAACAAGCTGTGGTTCTTCACGTAATACAGGTCGTATTGCAACTTGTTCATGGCGTCTTCCACGCTGGCGCCATAGGGGAAGCGGACCTGGGCCCAGCCGGTGATGCCGGGCTTTACGCTGTGCCGCGCGTGGTAATAGGGTATCTGGGCCGCCAGGTCATTGACGAAATAGGGGCGTTCCGGACGCGGGCCGACAAAGCTCATGTGGCCGAGGAAGACATTGACGATCTGCGGTAGTTCGTCGATGCGGGTACGTCGGATGATGCGTCCCACCCGGGTAGTCCGGTCGTCGTTCATGCGCGCCCACACCGGCAAGCCATTCTTCTCCGCATCGGTAAACATGCTGCGGAACTTATAGATGGTGAAGGATTTACCGAATTGTCCCACGCGCTCCTGGGTATAAAACACCGCCCCGTGGCTCTCCAGACGGATCAGCAACGCGGTGATCAGCATCAACGGCAGGGTGATCAGGAGAAAGGTGCCGCTCACCAAGAGATCGAACAGGCGCTTCACCAGATCCCGGGCCGAGCCTTGGCCGAAACCCTCGGAGAAGATCATCCAACTGGCGTTGAGCGCCTCCAGGGGCAGGATACCGGTCTGGCGCTCGAAGAATGCGGGCAGATCCAGGACTCGAATCCCGCGCAGCTTGCATTCCAGCAATTCCGACATGGGCAGTCCGCCGCCTCTGCGCTCGCGCACAGCAACGACGATCTCTTCCACGCCGTGGCGCATGGCTAGCTCGTACAAGCTGCCTTGCTCTTCCAGGACGCGGTCGCGGGGAACGTAGTTGTGATTGGCGCCCAGTGGCAGGTAACCGACGATGCGGAGCCCCTGGGCCAGATCCGAGGCGATGATCTCTTCCAGTTTTGCGGCGCGACTGCCGGTCCCGAGCACCAGGATGCGTTTCTTGAACAGATCGGTCTTGCCCCATTCCATGAACAGCAGCCGGATCAGGATGGCGGCCAGGGCGGAGGTGATGATGCAGGCCACGAACTCCGCCCCGGAGGGAAACAGTTGAGGCAGGAAGCGGGCGCCTACCCACACCAGCAGGGCACTGAAGAAGAAGCTGCCGGCCACCCGTGCCAGCAGGCTTTTCAGGCCTTTTGTCCATTCCCATTCATAGAGACCGAACATGGAATTGAGCAGGGTGAAAATGGCGGCGGACAACCAGGGCTTGTAGGCGACTTCGACACTGCTGGCCAGCAGTGGCTGGGTGCTGTAGTGCTCTGTGGTGAAATTACTGAGGACGCTGAAAACCAGAAACTCCACTACGGTGAGCAGCAACATGCTCAAGGGGATGTAGTGGCGAAAAAAACGGATCATGGTTTCTCTGGCTTGAAGTGGGCTAAATCCACGCTGACTCGGCTCTGGCTAGGAGAGCCATCCAGGGTGTGGGCGCGCCAATTGTAACGTGCGGGCCGGCCCATGATCACCCGGCATCCTGCAATAGCTTCTCCAGTTGCTTGAGCGACAGACGTGAGCGACTGCCTCCAGGGATATGACGCCCTTCGTTCGCGACCAGGCGCACCAACACATCCATGGGTTCCGAGTAAATCAGATAGGCCATCCGCCCCCCTTTGTCTTGCACCTTGAATTCAATGCCCTGGTTGACCAGGAATTGCTCAAAATCCTTGCTGCTATCGGCGGTGATATCGAGTTCGATCAGGCTGTGTTCGGACACTGCCCCGGAGGCCACCGCACCGGTGAGGGCGGGGTCGAAGCGGGCGAACACCCGCATGACTTCAAGGGCTTGGTCACGCAGGGCGGCCAAGTGTTGCGCCACCTCCTCCGGCTCATACAGGGCCTGTCGTTCGATCAGAGCGGCTTCCACCTCCTCATTGCTGGGCAGGCCATTCCCTTCCGGAAGCCCGAGCTGGCGAGCCGCCTTGCGCTTTGCCAGGCCGTAATCGTTGATGCCATGTTCGGCGATGAGCCGCGCTGCCAGATCGGCGATACTCGCTCTGGCATGAAACGCCCGCGCATCCCGAACCGGCACGTTCAATTCGCCAGGAATGGGCTGATGGAAGATTCCTCGCTATCCGGGAAAAACGATGGAGCGGGGAAGGTGGCCTGCGCACCCGGCGCAAATTCCTTATAGAAGTACTCGCTGATACCGCTGCCATCGGCGGTACTCATGCCGGTAACCGGGTCGACGGACAGGGTGACGACACCCTCTGGAGGCGTTTGCGGCATTTCCGGGACATCCCGCAGCGCCTCGCCCATATAACGCACCCAGATCGGCAGCGCCGTCGTGCCGCCGGTTTCGCTTCTTCCCAGGGGCTTGGGTTGGTCATAGCCCATCCAGGCCACCGCCACCCGGGTAGCCTGGAAACCGGCAAACCAAGTATCCCGATTCTCGTTGGTGGTACCGGTCTTGCCGGCCAGATCGCCACGTCCCAGCTTCATGGCGCCCGTAGCCGTGCCGCGGCGCACCACATCCTGCATCATGTTGGTCATGATGAAGGCATTGCGGGAATCGATCGCCCGGGAAAGGCCAGGCGCGGCGAAGTTTTCCAGCACCCTACCGTCCTTGTCGGTGACCTTCAACAGATGCCAGGGCGTGACGAGATTGCCGCCGTTGGCAAACACCGCGTAGGCCCGGGCCAGTGACAGGGGCGTCACCTCCCCGGCACCCAGGGCCATGGTCATGTAGGGGGGAATACGGCCCATATCGAACCCGAACCGGGCAACATATTCATGCACGAACTGGGTTGTGGCGGCCTGCAACACGCGGATGGAAACCAGGTTCTTGGAGCGGGTCAGGGCGTTGCGCAAGGTGGTGGGACCACTCACTTCACCATCGTAGTTCTTGGGTTCCCAGGCCACCCCGCCAGTGTCGACCGGGTCGACGACAATGGGCGCATCCTCGAACACCGTGGCTGGCGTGATGCCTCGTTCCAGGGATGCGGAATAGACAAAGGGCTTGAAGCTGGAGCCGGGTTGGCGCCAAGCCTGGGTGACATGATTGTATTGGTTGCGGGAAAAATCGAAGCTGCCGACGAGGGCTCGAATGGCACCGGTATCAGGTGAAAGGGCAATGAAGGCGGCTTCCACCTGGGGCAGATAGGTGAGCTGCCAGGGTTGATTGGGCGCGCCGCGGGCGACGCGCACGATACTGCCCCGCACCAGGCGCTTGTCGGCAGCCACCCCTTTGCCCAGGAAGCGCTGGGCAAACTTGAGTTCACTGGCGCCCAACTCGATATCGTCGCCGCTACGCAGGCGTACGCGCAGGCTCTTTTTACCTAGGGTGAGGACGACCCCTGGGAACATGCCGTTGGACTCGGGACGCTCCATCAAGGCCTCTTCCACCGTCTTGTCTACCGCCTCCGGGTCATTATTGGCCAACTTGAGGCGGCCTTCCGGGCCGGCGTAGCCGCGTCGACGCTGATACTCCAACACCCCTTGCCGCACCCCTTCGATAGCGGCCCTCTGGTCCAACGAGCGTAGCGTGGTATAGACATTCATGCCGCTCACATAGATCGATTCGCCGTATTTTTGGTACATGCGTTGGCGCACCAGTTCGGCCATATGGGGCGCCTCCACCTCAAAACTCAAGGGAGAGTAATTGACCGGCAGGCGTGCCGTCTTCGCCGCCAAGTATTCCTGTTCCGTGATATAGCCCAAGGTCTTCATACGTCCGAGAACGTAAAGCTGGCGTGCCTTGGCACGGGTCGGATTGACCACCGGGTTATAAGCGGAAGGCGCCTTGGGGAGACCGGCCAGCATCGCCGCCTCGGCCAGGCTGATCTTGGCGAGAGGCTTGCCGTAATAGATCTGGGCCGCTGCGGCGAAGCCATAGGCGCGCTGGCCGAGATAGATATGGTTGATGTACAGCTCGAGGATTTCATCCTTGGACAGCGCATGCTCTATCTTGATCGCGAGCAAGGCCTCGTTCAGCTTACGTTGCAGAGTTTTTTCCGAGGAGAGGAAGAAATTCCGCGCGACCTGCATGGTGATGGTGGAAGCCCCCTCCCTCGCCCCCCCCGAAACCAGATTGGACAGGGCGGCGCGCAACACGCCCAACGTATCGACCCCGCCGTGCTGGTAGAAACGCTCATCCTCGGCGGCCAGAATGGCTTGGCGCAAGGACTGGGGCGTGTCCCTCAAACGCACGACCGCACGCCTTTCCTGGCCGAATTCGCCGATCAGCATGCCGTCCTCCGTAAAAATACGCAGGGGTTGCTTGGGCCGATAATCGGTCAGACTGTCCAGACTGGGCAGATTGGGATAGACCAAAGCGGCCGCGAGGGCGACCACGGCTGTGGCCGCAATGGCCAATCCAGCTATTCCGGCCAGGAGAAAGTGCCACCAGCGCGTCATATCAAGTTGGGAGGTAATTTGAGGGGGAAAGAAAAAAAGGGAAAATTCTTGTACAGATTAACAAGTTGTTGCTAGCATCTAACGCAGATTATTAAATAAACGCCTGAAGTTACGAGCAGGCGAACTTGAAGGGGACTCTATTTGAGACTCGCTTTTTTTGGCCAAGGTGCACGCCCTCTGATCGGGGTTGATGTTAGCTCATCGGCTGTGAAAATGCTTGAGCTTGCCGACACCGGTAAGGGCATGCGCCGTGTCGAGCGTTATTCCATCGTGACCTTGCCCAAGGAGGCGGTGGTCGATGGCGTGATCGCCAAAGCCGATGTCGTCGAGGTGGCGATGCGCGAGGCTTGGAAGAACCTCAATTCCAGAACGCGCGATGTGGCCATGGCTTTACCGGCCTCCTCGGTCATCACCAAGAAGATTCTGCTGCCCGCTGGAGCCACGGACGCCGAGATTGAGACCCAGGTCACGGCAGAAGCCAACCAGGTAGCCTCTTTCCCTCTGGAAGACGTCAGCCTGGATTACCAAATCCTAGGCCCCAACGCCAAGAACCCTAGCGAAAACGATGCCCTGATGGTGGTGTCACGACGGGAACGAGTGGAAGAGCGGGTTGCCCTAGCCGAAGCGGCGGGACTAAGGGTCGCCGTCATGGATGTGGATGCCTTCGCCACTCTCACCGCCTACGAGCAAATGGCGTTCCAGTTACCAGATACTGGGCGGGGACAGACGGTGGCGATCATTGACATCGGCGCCAACACCACCGATGTCAATGTGTTGCACAACAACGAGCCGGTTTATCAACGTGGACATGCGTTGGGGGGCAATACCCTGACCAGTGAAATTTCCCGGCGCTTCGACTTGTCCCTCGAGGATGCAGAAGATGCCAAACGCAAAGGCCTGTTGCCGGATAGCTACGAGTCCGAGGTATTGCAACCGTTCCTGGACTCGGTCGCGTTGGAAGTAGGACGCGCGCTTCAGCTCTTTTTCTCGGCCACTTCATACCAAAGCGTTGACCATATCCTGCTGGCGGGAGGCTGTGCCGCGATCCCGGGATTGGATGACGTGGTGTATAGCAAGGTTCAAACCAGCACGATCATCGCCAACCCTTTTGCCAAGATGGCTGTATCCAGCCAAGTGAAGGCACGTCAGCTTGCATCCGATGCGCCCGCCCTGTTCGTGGCCTGTGGCCTCGCCTTGAGAAAGTTTGATTCGGCATGATTCCGATCCGCATCAACCTCCTGCCCCACCGCCAGGAAAAGCGCGCGCGCCAGCAGCGAATGTTCGCCGTCATGTCGGTGGCCTCCGCCGCGCTGGGGCTGATGGTCGTGGCTGCTGGGCAGATGTACCTTACCAATGCCCATAGTGCCCAGGAACGACGCAACCAGTTCCTGCGCAGCGAAATCGCCAACCTGGACCGCCAGATCGCCGAAATCGCCCAGCTCAGGGAAAAGACCGAGAATCTGCTTTCGCGCAAGGACGTTGTGGAATCCCTGCAATCCGACCGCAGCATCTCCGTGCATCTCTTGGATGAATTGGCGCGGCGTCTGCCGGATGGCCTTTATCTGAAGAGCGTAAAGCAAACGGGTGATAGCTTGGCCTTGAACGGATACGCCCAGTCGAGCGCGCGCGTTTCCACCTTCATGCGCGCCCTGGAGGAGGCCCCCCTGTTCCAAAACCCGATTTTGATCGAGGTCAAAGCGGCCCAGGTGGCCAATCTCCGCATCAACGAATTTTCCCTCACGGTCACGCTGGAACGCCCGGCCGAAAAAGCCGGGCAAGACAAGGGTGGAAAGACATGAACATTTCCGATATCAACAATCTGGACATGAAGGACTTGGCTGGCGCGCCTGCGCCGGTACGCGCGGCAATCGTTGCCATCGTCTTTGTGGCCGTTTTGGCTGCGGGCTGGTTCCTGGTTTGGTCGGATTCGCTGCGCACACTGGAGACCGCGCAGGGCGAAGAGCGGGTCTTGCGCGATTCCTATGCGACAAAAAAGGGCCAGGCGTTCCATTACGATGCCTACAAACGCCGGCTTGCTGAGATCGAGCAGTCGCTGGCCTCCATGTTGCGCCAATTGCCCAATCGCTCCGAAATGGACGCATTGCTGACGGATATCAATCAGGTCGGGGTAGGGCGTGGCCTGGAGTTCGAACTATTCCGCCCGGGAAGCGAAAGCCCCGCCGACTTCTACGCCACCTTGCCAGTGGCGATCAAGGTAACGGGGCAATATCACGATATCGGCGGGTTTGTCAGCGATCTGGCCAAGCTGCCCCGGATCGTCACCATTCATGATCTGACGCTGTCTCCCCTCAAAGATGGGAAGCTCGGCATGGAGGCGCGTGTGCAAACATACCGCTATCTGGACGAAAGCGAATTGGCAGCTGCCAAGAAACAGAAGAGCGGGAAGCAGAAATGAGGCCAGCCTGGTTAATCGTTTGTGTTTTTCTAGCCGGATGCGAACAGGATGAGTTCGCCGACTTGCGCGCATTCATGGCCCAGGCCGGCCAGGGAAACCAGCAAGCGCTCGAACCGCTGCCTCCCATCAAGTCACAGGACACGTTCAGCTATGAGCCGAACGACCTACCCGACCCCTTTCTCCCGCGCAGCATGAAGCCCGCAAAAGGGGGCGGAGGCATGCAGCCGGATATGACCCGGCCCAAAGGCCCCCTTGAACAGTTCCCTCTGGACGCCTTGCGCATGGTCGGCACGATCACTAAAGCCGGCCAACGCTACGCCTTGGTGCGAACCCCGGAGAACACGCTATACCGCGTCAGGAAGGGCGATTACATGGGCTTGAACTTTGGCTTGGTGCTGGCCATCCAGGACACAAGTATCGACATCAGGGAAACCCTTCAAGATGGAGCCGGCGATTGGACCGAATCAAGGGCCACAGTGGCTCTCCAGGAGTAGATGACATGAACACGACGAAGCGACTGAAAGCAAAAACGGCGTTGGGCTGGATAGGGTGGTTAAGCGCCGGAATGCTGCTGCTCAACGCAAACGCAGCCATGGCTGCCCAGAATTCGCTCAATTCTGTCTCGGTGTCCCAGGGCAAGAACGACACGCAAATCGTAAAGATGCAGTTCAAAGAGGCGGTCGAGGCCGCTCCTGCCGCCTTCTCCACCAGCAATCCCTACCGGCTGGTATTGGATTTTGCCGATACCGCGAATGCAATCGGGCGTGCGACCGAGAACCTGAATGCCGGCATCATCAAAAACTATCAGGTAGTGCAAGCGGGTGGGCGCACCCGCTTGGTGATCAACCTCGTAGGGCCATCCACCTATGAACTGCGCCAAGACCGCAATGTAGTCATGGCGGTCTTGCATGGCGTTGGCGAAAAACCTGAGGCGCAACCCCCGGTGCATTTTGCTGATACCGGCAGCCAGCGGGCCTATGGCATTCGTGACGTTGATTTCCGCCGCGGTGGCAACGGGGAAAGCCGCATCACCGTGACCCTGTCCGACCCCGGTGTCGGCATCGACATCCAGCGCAAGGGACGGGGCATCCAGGTGGACTTCCTCAACACCAGCTTGCCGAGGCCCCTGCAACGCCGGCTCGATGTATCCGATTTCGCCACGCCGACCCAGCAAATCGAAACCTTCGAGCAGGACAAGGCCACGCGCATGGTGGTGACGCCCAAGGGACGCTGGGACTACTCCGCCTATCAGGCTGGCACCCAATTCATCATGGAGGTGCGCTCTCTGGATGACCCCCAAGCCACCTCAGCTGACAAACCTGTTTATAGCGGAGAGAAACTGTCCCTCAACTTCCAGAACGTGGAAGTACGTTCCGTGCTCCAGGTTATCGCCGACTTTACCGGCCTCAACATCATCGCCAGCGATACCGTGACGGGCAATGTGACCCTGCGCCTGAAGGATGTGCCCTGGGATCAGGCCCTGGACATCATCATGAAGGCCAAGGGCCTGGACAAGCGCGCCACCGGCAACGTGATCTGGATCGCGCCCCGGGACGAGCTGGCGGCCAAGGAGCGGCTGGAACTGGAATCGAAACGGGCGGTGGCCGAACTGGAACCCCTGGTGACCCGCAGCTACCCGCTGAACTACATCCGCGCCGATGAGGCCTCCGCCGTGCTGTCCGGGCTTTCCCGCGTCGGCAAGGGCTCCCAAGAAGACGCGTCTTGCTCACCCAGTTCGACCGGGATCAAGGCCGAGGTCACGGCCTCGGGCAGTGGCGCGGACGGCACCACCACTACCAGCACCAACAACCAAAGCTCCAGGACCACCAATGTAAACCGCGTCCTTTCCAACCGTGGTGGCGTCGCCCATGATCTCACCACCAACACCTTGGTGGTGACCGATACGGTGGAGCGGCAAGCCGCGGTAGAGAATGTCCTCAAGAGCGTGGATCTGCCCACCAAGCAGGTCATGATCGAAGCGCGCATCGTGCTGGCGGATGACACCTTCAGCAAAGATCTCGGAGCGCGCCTGGGAGTGCGGATATCAGGCAAGGCCAATGGCTCGCCATTCGGTTTTGGTGGCACTCTGAATGACTCGCTATCCGTCGCCCAATCGGGGGTGACTGCCGCCACCAACCCGAACATTGATCTTTCCACTTCGGTAGCCGCACCCTCGCTTGGCTTCACCATCTTGAATGCGGCCTCAAACAAACTGCTTTCCCTGGAATTGCAGGCCTTGGAGTCCGACAACCGTGGCAAGATCGTTTCCAATCCACGGGTGGTTACGACCAATCTGCGCCCGGCCGTGATCCTCTCGGGTACCCAGATTCCCTATCAAACCAGTGGCGGCACCGGGGTGGCTCCGACCACCTCCTTCAAGGACGCACTGCTTTGCCTCCTGGTCTCCCCCCAGGTGCTCAACAACGATTCCATCATCCTGAATGTGGAAGTGACCAAGGATGCGCAAGGCGAGACCACCACGGCGGGCCCGGCGATCAACGTCAAGCGCGTCAAGACCCAGGTGCGCGTCAACAATGGGGAGACCGCCATCCTGGGCGGGATCTTCGAACAGACCCTGCGCAACGACACCGACAAGGTGCCGTTCCTGGGCGACATCCCCGTCCTGGGCCATCTGTTCAAGACCAACCACAAGCAGGACGACAAGTCGGAGATGCTGATCTTCCTGACCCCCAGGCTGCTGGATGACCGGCTCGGTGATATGCGCTGATAGCCACCCACATCAGTACCAACGACAAAGGCGCCCTAGGGCGCCTTTGTCGTTTAGGGGGAACGTATGCTGGCCAAGGTCAGACGACCAGCAGCAAACGTTCCATCAGATAGGCCAGCATGATCAGGGCCACGACCGCGACCCCGCCTTTCAGCACAATGCCGGCATAGCGCAGCCAGCGCCGGTCCCGGCTCAAGGCATAGCCCAACACGCTGATCACCAGGGCGATCCCGGCAAGAGCGAGCAACAGGCGAAGTGCCAACATCACGCAAGCACGGGGTGCAGATTGAGCAATGCCTTGGGCGTGGTGGCATCGTCCTTGAACACCACCCACTCCCACGCGCTGGCATCTTGCATGAGGGTGCGCAGCAGGGCGTTATTAAGCCCATGGCCGGATTTGTAGGCGGTGAAGGCGCCCAGAATGGGGTGACCGGTCAGATAGAGATCGCCCACCGCATCCAGCACCTTGTGTTTGACGAACTCGTCGGCGTAGCGCAGGCCGTCGCTGTTGAGCACGCGGAACTCGTCCATGACGATGGCGTTGTCCAGGGTGCCGCCCAGGGCCAGGCCGTGGCTGCGCAGGTATTCCACGTCGCGCATGAAGCCGAAGGTGCGGGCGCGACTTACTTCCTGGACATAGGACTGCTGGGCGAAGTCGATGCGGATCTCCTTGGCCGACTGGCGGAACACCGGGTGGTCGAAGTCGATGCGGAATGCCAGGGTAAAACCCTCGTGGGGGGCGAATTCCGCCCATTTGTCCCCGTCCTCAACGCGCACGGTCTTTTTCACCCGGATGAAGCGTTTCGCCGCATTCTGGGGTTCGATGCCGGCGGATTGGATCAGGTACACGAAGGGGGCGGCGGAGCCGTCCAGGATGGGCACTTCCGGCCCGTCCAGATCGATATGGATATTGTCGATGCCCAGGCCGGCCAGAGCCGACATGAGATGTTCGACCGTGGCCACCTTGGTGCCGTTGGCCTCCAAGGCCGAGCACAGACGTGTGTCGGTCACCAGTTCCGGCGCTACGCGAAAATCCTTCGGTTCGGGCAGGTCGGTCCGGCAAAACACGATGCCGGTATCCGGAGCCGCGGGACGCAGGGTCAGGTTGACCCGAGCGCCGGTATGCAGGCCCACGCCGGTGGCGCGGACCAGAGATTGGATGGTTCGTTGCCGGATCATGTCCGTAACACCTTGAAGAAACAGTGGAATTCTATCCCGGACGGATAGGAAGGAAGTCCGTCCGAGATAGTTCCAAGCCACACGGGAGGGACCGTGTGGTGAAACCGAGTCAAACCGACCTTGGGACGGTTTGACTCGTCGCGCTGCGCGTTACGCCTGCTTGCCTAGTCCGCCTGCCGGCGCAGGAAGGCGGGAATATCCAGGGTATCGATGCCGGCCGACTGGGCCACATCCACCGCCGCCTGGTTGCTGCGCCGGCCGCCTTGGCGAATGATGGTGGGAACATCCATGTCGCCCTCGTAGGCATGGCGCGGCACCATGTCCTCGGTGCCGGTGGCCTGGTACACCGGCTGCACCAGGGTGATCTCCGGTTTCTTCTGGGCGCCCCGCACCGGGTTGCCCAGGCCGGTGGCCACCATGGTGACGCGCAGACCATCGCCCATGGTCTCGTTCAAGGAGGTGCCGACGATGACCGTGGCCTCTTCCGCGGCGAAGCCCTGGATGGTGTTCATTACCTCGTAGTACTCCTCCAGGGTGAGGCTGTCGTCGGCGGTGATGTTCACCAGCACGCCGCGCGCACCCTTCAGATCCACGTTCTCCAGCAGCGGGCTGGCCACGGCGGCCTCGGCGGCCACCCTGGCGCGACCTTCGCCCATGGCCTGGGCCGAACCCATCATGGCCATGCCCACTTCGCTCATGACGGTCTTCACGTCGGCGAAGTCCACGTTGATCAGACCGGGGTTACTGATGATCTCGGCGATACCGGACACGGCGCTGTGCAACACGTCATTGGCGGCGATGAAGGCGTCGGACAGCTTGGTCTTGCCGCCCAGCACCTGGATCAGCTTCTCGTTGGGGATGACGATGAGGCTGTCGACATGCTCGGACAGGGATTTCAGGCCCTGCTCGGCCGAGCGCATGCGTCGGGCCTGTTCGAAGATGAACGGCTTGGTTACCACGGCCACGGCCAGGATGCCCAGGTCCTTGGCCACTTCCGCCACCACCGGC